>NC_015710.1 GCF_000237205.1 Simkania negevensis Z
TCCTGCAGCACCTGCTGCGGCTGATGCTGCGGAAGCAACAGTAGCAGAGGAGACGGCTACAACAGCGACTGCAACAACCGCAACAGCAACAACTACAACAGCTCCGATGATAATGGCCTTTTTGTGTTTCTTGACAAATTTTTTGGTCTTCTTCCATGCTTTACTGATTTTTCCACATTGGATGATGTTGTAACCTGAGTAACCATTGATGACCGCTGGAATGATCATGTATTCGTGGCTATTTTCTAAGTAATGCACGAGCTGAAACGCACTGTCTTCTCCATACATCAAGTCATACGTATCTTCTTCTAAAGTTTCTTCTTCTTCGTATTCATTCGGGAGAATGCCTTCTTTAGCAAGGAACGCTAAATACTCGTTGACACGTTCGAGTTGCATGGGTGAATATCTTCTCTCGAGTTCACCTGATTCTAAATCATCAAGCATCTGAACGATTTCATCATATGTCGTAGGCTGAATCCATTCTTCGGTATCTTGTGGATAACCGTGGTTGACCATTTGAAATGTAACTTGTGGTGAATAATTTTGAGGTTGAGCAAGTAAGGCTGGCATCGTGGCTAGGAGGGTGCAGTGAGTCAAAAGTTTCAATTTTCGCATGTCAGACTCCGAAGTTTCGATTCGTTTGAGGTGTCAGTCTACGATTCAACCTTCAAGTTGTCAAACAACATTGCTCAAACATTGAAGTAAATAGAGTATTCCTTTGTTGACTACTCCATAATGGTTTCTCTGGAAAAAGGCGATTGCAAGCAAAGAAATCTAGCCAGGAGATCAATCAGAAAAGCGGAGCGAAAATAAGATGGTTAGGAGCTGCATTAATAACTGCAGGGGGGAGGACTGTTCTTGTAAACCATGGATTATAAGAGAATTTCTGGACTTCTTGGTGGTGATGATAGGTTTATTGTCTACAATAAAGAGATAAGGGAGAGAGGAGCAAAAACAGTAGAAAGCGCATCATTACACTCACATAAAGAATTAGAAGTTATCTAAAACATTTTCAACGAGTTCAGAGAATTTGTTCCACAGTTCATGGTCAACTCTTCTTTGGCGAATCTGCGAGATTAATTGATTTTGGACGCTTCTAAAGTACCTTTCAAATTTACTCTCTAGCCTACTTTCTGTTAGAGGCTTATTGAATGGAGCTAAGTGCTCATCTCCAGTTGGAGAGATTGAGCTGTGTATGGGTTGGGAGTTTTGGAGACTTTCTAAGAGTTGTTTAGTTGACTGGGTTGATTCTTGTATTGCTTCTAGGAGTTGGTCGAATTGTGAAATTTTCTGAGGCTCGATGTTTTCTACTTCGCTTTGCTGTTTGTTGTTTAAGTCGTTAGCTTTTCTTTTCCGTTCTTGAATTCTTGGCTTTTTTGGTTTTAACACATATTGTTCGATAAGTTCTCTTAATTGTTCTGGGTTTTCATTTTTCATACTCTGAAATCTTGTGGAACGCATGCGAGAATCGTTGTATGGAAGATACAGACATAGATCTTCTTCATTTTTAAGCTTTAGACTTCTTCTTTTCATTGCCTCAGCAATTGTTTGTTCAAGGGGGGAGAGACTTTGATGAGTTAGGCGTCTATTTTTTCTGATCACCTTTTTTGGATCTTTGGTTAGGATGAAACTAGTAATCAAATTCGATAATTTAGCCGGGTCATTTTTCTTTAGTTTGTTGAAAGTATGATGATGTAAGCGTCCATTTTCATATGGAATGTATTGTCCAATTTCAGTTTCTTTTTCAGCATCTAATTTTTGCATTGCTTTTCTTATTAGGATGTCTAAGACATTTGGCGGTGAAGAGGAAGTTAAGGTAGAAGGTAATTCAGACGACGCTATTTTAATTGGGGTTTTCTGTAAAATATGTGTTTTGATCAGATTTGAGAAGCTATTTTTATCTGATCTTTTGATCTTTATGAAATTTTCAAAGGAAAGATGCGTGTCTCCATGAGGGATATAATAGGCTAAGTCTTTTTCTTWAAGCACTTTTGTTTTTTCCATAGCTGCTTTAATGATAGACTCTACTTCTTCTARTTCTTTTGGAGTTGGTGTTTCAGGTAATTCTTCAGTATGCATCTATGTTCTCCTATTAAGATCAGTTATGAGAATCTTGCATAAAAGAGCAAAATATGTCAATTGATGTAGTAATGTGTAAACGTAGCATTTATTGTTAAGTTTGAGTATGCCTAGAATTGAGTGTCGTAACTTTAATGATAAAATTTTTGCCCCTATTGAATATTTTTTTGGTAGAGATAGAGGGAAATGAAGAATTTTTTTCGACTTTATAAATTACTATGCTTGGCACTAATCGTGTTTATAGCGGGATGTCAGAAGAACTCTACACCAACATGTAATAACTCTAAAAACTCTGTCTTGATAACTAGAGACCTATATAGTCTTTGTTTCAATACTGAATTGAAACAGCCTGGATGGGTTTTACAGGTAATAAATGCAAATTCTTTTCCTTCACCTCCAGATGTAGTGCTTCAGGAGTATCATCCAGACCCCAAGATTCCTCTTAGAGAGCAAGCTTCGGTAGCGGACTACAGTGATAACCAATGGGTTATAGGGAACTTTTTATTTCCATTTGACCCCGAGGAAAAGCTCTTTTCAGATGAAAATTTTTCAGATATGTTTCTTTTTTCTGTTACGAGCCCCCAAGACCATGGTTTTCATCAGGGATATTGGAAAATTCTTCGTGGACGTGTTGAAAAGTTTGCTAAGGCAAAAGATATTGGATTTGTGGGTTACAATGTCGCAGTTTTATCAGGCCCTCTTTTTTTGAAAGCGCCGTCTGAGAGAGCGTTTATGGGGAATAATCATGTTCCAGTTCCAACACATTTTTTTCAGGTTATCTTTCCTACAGCAAATCCTGAAGACATTGAAGTTTATGTTGTTCCAAATGAAAACATTGAAATATCTAAGCCTTTGAATGATTTTAAGGTTTCTCTTCAGGAGTTTGAAAAGCTATCGAGTATTAAAGATGCGAAAGGGGTTGTAGGACGACTAATCCGTCCAGCGCMTTTTTTGTGATGAGGTTTGCATATGAAAAAACATAGTGATTTTGAAGAGTTAATTGATTTAGTTTCGCTTGGTTCAATAGAATCCATTGAAAAGTATTCGTCTAAGATTAATCTCTCAAGAGTTAGGATAGGGGAGTTTGGCTTATCACTATTACATTTTGCTGCTTGGAATAATCGTCCAGAAATCTGCAAATATTTAATCAAAAAGGGGGTAGATCCAGAAGCATCTGAAAAATTCTCGGGAAAGACCGCTCTTCATTTTGCTGCTTATTTGGGAAATATTGAAGTTGTTATCGCTTTGATTGAAAGTGGTGCTGAGGGACTTATCACAAACAAGTCAGTAGACTGTTTGGCTTGTCATCCGATTCATTATGCAGCAATGATTGGAAACAAGGAAATGATAGATTTTTTTCTGAATCTTCCAAATTTCAATCGGAGAGAAAGAGCCTGTTCTATTGCAAGTCAGTCTTGTCTTGGAAACATCCTGGATATTTTTATTCGGAAGAGAAACTATGAATTGCTAGATTATTATTCTCCGATTGGAGGAGTGAGTGCAATTGAAACTAATCCTAGGCTATATTCGGATCTTTATATAGGTTATCGTAATGAGTATCAATGGTCATCTATTCATTATGCGGCTGTAATGGGAGACTTACAATCTCTCGAGATTCTTCTGAAACATTTTCCAAACCCCACTTGTCTACAAGAAGAATACCGGAAACACTATTTTTTTTCACCTGGAGAGGTTGCTATTGCTGAGGGCCACATTCAAGTTGCTAAACTTTTGAATTATGATGTAGATGTAACTTCTTATCGAGACAGTTTGAAAATTTATGCTCTACGGAAAGATGAACCTGAATATATGCTTCGTTTAGCTAATGCGATTATCGAGAGGGATAAGGGTGCAATAAACGATTTCCTAGATAAATACGGGGTAGATATTTTAAGTAAAAAATCTTTCAAGACGGACAACACGCAGTATTATGAGAAAGTGAAATTTAATGCTTTCTCCATTGCTTGTAGATGTTTTGCGTTGTCCTTTCTCAGTCATATTAATGAGAAAAACATTGAGGTCTCCGCTTTAGAATTTACGAAAGATGGGGGAAGAGACATTGTTGAGATACCATTTTTTAATTGGGCTTTGATGGATGTTAATCCCTTTGGAGAAGGGTTTTTTGGGAAGATTTCCAAATCTCTTTCTTTGTCAAATGTCTCATAAGCTTATGTTTTGGTGCCCTTCTTTATTTATGGGAATCGATGAGAGGAGATCCAAAGCTCTATCTATGAGATTTGCTTGATCTTTTTGCTTATTGTAGTTCAACTTTTCGGGTGCCAAATGATTGTCCTCTAAGCTTGATTCTCTGGCTKGATAATCAATGAATTCTTTGAGAAAGATCAAGAAAAATCTTTCCTTTGCAAAAGCTTCCTGATAGATTATGCAATCTTCTAGTTCAGGAATGGAGGTTCAAAGTGAAAAATTTTCGTTTCCTCTTGCTTTTCTGCTTGCCTGCGTTTCTCTTGAGTCCTATTCCTTCCTACACCTTTGAATCCAAAACCTACCACCATGAAACAGGAGAGAAGCTATTCATTCCTCGAGATGAGAATGGATTAATCAATCCATGGGGCTATTTTAGTCCACGAAGTATCTTGACCTATCTTGATGGCTATGTGGATCATGTTTTTGGCTTCATTGATCTTCTAACGAACGTTGATTTCCTCGAAAGCCTTTGTGATGAAGAAGCTCAGCGTCTGATAGATTTTACGATTTTTATCGTTCGATTTAGCATTCCCAAGAGTCGACCAGATTTAGCTGAAAAGTACGAGCAAGAAATCGAAGAATTACTCGATCTATTGTACGAAGATGTAGATGACGAGGAAGAGTACCAGCTATCATCAAATCATGACTTGCATTGGGAATGTCTCCCAGCTGTTTGCTACGAAAAACCAGAATTCCTCTTATGCAAGAAAAAAAAGGACAAAGGCTGGTTTGAACGAAAATGGCACCATTTTACCCATTGGGTAGACAAGAACAAAGTACCTTTGATCATGGGAGGTGCTACCATTGGTGTGCTTGCAATTGGATATGTGTTAGGAGGAGTTGGGGCGAGCGTTGCAGCAGCAGCAGTTGGGGGAGGCATAGTTAATGCACTTGAAGAAGCTGATACCTCTCCACCCTATATCAATAAACCTGGAGAAGTGAGTTTTCGTGGAGAACCTCCAGAATATATCTCACCTCCGTCGCATATCAACAAGCCGGGAAATGTAGGCTTTTGTGATGATGGACAGCACCATCTTCCCACAAGTTTATCAAATCCAAATGATCCGATATTTCCTCACGAGGGATCTCAAGATTCAGAGCAAGATCTTAGTATGGATCTGCCAGAGTTTGGTTTGGACTATGAAGAGTTGCTTGAAGAAGTAGAACGTGTCAAAGAAGAGGCGTTAGAAGCAACCCTGAGCGAACCTTCTGATGATACAGCTAGAGAAATCGCAAGAGACTTTGCAGTTGAACGATTGCACGAATCGTTGGGCTCTATACTGGCCATCATAGAAGAATTCAAGCAAGAGCCTGAGTTAAAAGCTGGTGAGTTTATAACTCCTACTGGACCTTCGAAGACTGTGTCTAAAGTAGGGGAATTGGCTTCTAGAGCGCTTGGATTAGCAGCTCAAAGTGCCACTGCGATAGGCACCGCTGCGACGACTAGCTCAATCATAGATGGCAGGTCTTCTATTCCTATGACGGTGGTTAATGATAATATTGGCTGGAAAGTTGGAGATCCTATAAACAACCGAACCAGAAGTGGCAATATTCCAACTTGGAATACAGTTCGTTATCGCTATTGGAGAAATGAAGCATTGGATGTGAAGAATGGAGTAATAACTAGGGCTCTAGAACGAAAATGTTATGAACCAACATCAGAGAACGTCAAAAGGATGGAAAGAGGTTTAGCGCCACAAAGACTTAATAAAGATACAGGATTAATGGAAAGTGTAGAGTTGCACCACGAGCCACCGCAAAGAATTGGTGGTCTTTTTGACGTTACGCCGGTTACACCGGATGAACATGCTGGGATAGACCCCAGTAGGAAAATAGGTGGCTAAAGATGACAAACTTTAAAAAAATATTGAGTCCTGTTTTAGATGATCCCAAGGCTCCTAGAGTTGTGGAATACAAAGACAAAAAAATCTTTGGTTTCGATCGATTTCCTATCAACGACAAAGAAACTCTTATCTTCTCTATAGAACAAACCAATAGTAAATTTACCCAGGGATTTGCTGTTGGTGTTTTCGATGGATACTTAAAAACTGGCAAGACAAGAACTAACAAGCGCAAATTTTGTAAGCACCTTTATTGGGAGGATTCTAGTATTCTAGATGTAAAAAACATCGAGGTCGAAGTTTTCACAAAAGGAGATCACATCACCATTTGTAATATTTGGGAGATAGAAGTTACTGGATATTGGGGTACGCGCTGGAAGGAGTGGGGGGATGGGATTACAGAGGAAGGCTTTTTTAAGTACGACAAACCAAGAAAAGAACCTTGTTACTACGGAAGCGGTGAATGGCGTGCTGGAAAGGGAAATGGAGCAGCAATGTACTCTGAGGATATTCCCAATGGCAAGCGCTATTTTTGTAACGACGGCGATGAAGATGAAGATTTTGATGATATTATTTTTACGGTTAAAAGAGTGCCAAATTGAGCAGCGGTGAATTTTACGTGGGAAAGATCCTTTTAACTAGTACCGTTGGAGGTTAGTCCTATCATTCAGTTTGGAGCGAGAAGTGGATCAAGATTAGAAGGAAGATATTTATTTTTTACTAGAGGTGGACCTGGAGTCTGTAGGAGGATCGTTTAATTTCTTGTCGATCTTTCCTAGGAGGATGTATTGTTGCAGAGAGTTAAACCCGTCTCGCATTTCATTACGTAGCTCAGTAACTTGAGTATGTATTTCATTACGTAGTTCAGCAACTTTAGTATGTATTTCACCACGAAATTCAACGCCTTGAGTATGTATTTCTTTTCTAAGCTCATTACGTAGTTGATCAATCTTTCCATCGAATTTCGCATTAATATGATCGAATTTAGTGTCCATCCTGCTCATCAGATAAATAAAAAATGCTGCAAAGACACCTATGATTGTTAATGCTTGAATCCAATCCATCACTCTTTCTCCTTAAACAGGTCCTCAAAAGTCACTTCACCCTTAGTAAGCTCGACTATTTTTTGAGCAGTTTTTTGTCTGGGAGCGGTTTTTTTATTAACAAGATCACTCAGTGATTGGGGTGAAATCCCAACTTTTTCTGCAAAGTATTTGTGCTTAATACCATTTGATTCTAAGTATTCTTTTAACTCCATATAGAAACTTTAACATTTTTTTAACTTTAAGTGTAGAAAATTTAGAGTTTAGGTCAACAGGTTGATTTTTGATCAAGTAAAAATTGAATAAAAAATCAAGTTTGTGTACTTTAAAATTATGAAACCAGTAAATAAAAAGCCTCCAGATAGCCTAGAAAACACTCTGGAGGCTGCATTAAGTCCAAAACTTTAACAAAGAGGAACTATTATGCACGTCCCATTTTACAACAAAGTGAAAAAGCTACAAGCAAAACTCCGAGATTGCAAGAGCCGGGAAGAAGTAACACAGCTTGCGCGAGCTTTTGACGTTGACCTTTTAATTGAATATACCACGAATTCTTTTTGCTCGTTTACAGAAAATTTAAGAAATGGCTTGGGCAGTGGTTCGCTTAGCCTTTCTGTTAAAGTAAAAATCTCTGATGGCAACATTGCAGCTATTGGAAGGTTGGCGGCAGGATTTTACATTTATGGAAATGATGTGTCGAAAGAAGATATTGAAAGAGAACATGTTAAGTCGATTATTCATGCTCTTCAATGCGTACATTTCGAAGTGGGGGGTGTTTAAGCTAATCATTTTTAATAATTTGTGAAAGAAATTAAGGAGAAGATTTATGACTGTTCAACTCGTTCAGCCCAGAAATTCTGATGAATATGATTTTGATCAAACGAAACTTGATCTGATTAAAAGAACTATTTGCAAAGGGGCAACAAACGATGAGCTTCAACTCTTTATTCATGCTTGCAAAAGAACTGGACTTGACCCTTTTATGCGTCAAATTTTTGCAGTGAAGAGATGGGACTCTTCAACAAAGAAAGAGATAATGACCATTCAGACAGGAATTGATGGTTACCGCCTTATTGCTGACCGAACAGGAAAGTATGCACCTGGGAAGGATACTGAATTTGGCTATGATAATAAAGGGAATATCCGCTGGGCTAAGGCCTATATTAAAAAGATGACCCCAGATGGGCAATGGCATGAAATCAGTGCCATAGCTTTTTGGGAAGAATATGTTCAAACGACTAGAGAAGGAAAATCCACCCTTTTTTGGCTCAAAAAAAGCCATATCATGCTTAGTAAATGCACTGAGGCTTTAGCCCTTCGTAAAACATTTCCAGCGGAACGTTCAGGAATCTACACGAAAGAAGAAATGGCTCAAGAATTCTCTCCTCTAGAAGAGCATTTAGTAGAGAGGATTGCAGCTTCAAGAAATGATCAAGGGAGATCCTGAGTTCGAAACACATCTTCTCAATAGACTTAAAAATGCTTTTGGCTGTGATTCCCTATATGATTTACCTAAAGAGCAGTTTAAAAACGTTAAAAAAGTTATCGAGGAACATCAAAGAAAAGGCTCGTGATTCTCGAATAAAATGCTTCAAAGTGACTAAGTCTAGAAAAGGAGAGCTCTGGTTTACGAAGCCCCTGTTACCTATAGGGGCTTTTTCTAAAAACCCTTTAGCAACAGAAAGATCAAGAAAAATCTTTCCTTTGCAAAAGCTTCCTGATAGATTATGCAATCTTCTAGTTCGGGAATGGAGGTTCAAAGTGAAAATTTTTCGTTTCCTCTTGCTTCTCTGCCTGCCAGCTTTTCTCTTAAGCCCTATTCCTTCCTACACCTTTGAATCCAAAGCCTACCACCATGAAACAGGAGAGAAGCTATTCATTCCTCGAGATGAGAATGGATTAATCAATCCATGGGGCTATTTTAGTCCACGAAGTATCTTGACCTATCTTGATGGCTATGTGGATCATGTTTTTGGCTTCATTGATCTTCTAACAGACGTTGATTTCCTCGAAAGCCTTTGTCATGAAGAAGCTCAGCGTCTGATAGATTTTGCGATTTTTATCGTTCGATTTAGCATTCCCAAGAGTCGACCAGATTTAGCTGAAAAGTACGAGCAAGAAATCGAAGAATTACTCGATCTATTGTACGAAGATGTAGATGACGAGGAAGAGTACCAGCTATCATCAAATCATGACTTGCATTGGGAATGTCTCCCAGCTGTTTGCTACGAAAAACCAGAATTCCTCTTATGCAAGAAAAAAAAGGACAAAGGCTGGTTTGAACGAAAATGGCACCATCCTCCCTCATATTCATCAAATCCAAATGATCCGATATTTCCTCACGAGGGATCTCAAGATTCAGAGCAAGATCTTAGTATGGATCTGCCAGAGTTTGGTTTAGACTATGAAGAGTTGCTTGAAGAAGTAGAACGTGTCAAAGAGGAAGTCCTGGAAGCAACCATCAATGAGCCTTTTGATGATAGTCATACCAGTGTCAAGGAATATGCAAGAAATCTTGTGTCAGAGTTGGCTCACGAAATCATTGACGATCTCTCTGAGATGACAAAATCAGTTGGTGTGGTTGGAGGACTAGTTGGCCAATTTGTAGATGAAAATTATCAAGAATCTCTTCAAGAGACCTATTTTCACCTTCATGAAACCATAGACAGAGGATTAGGGACCGATATAGGTTATCTGTATACGCAGCAGGGAAAGGAAGAAGCTGCTTATCTCAAAGAGAAGCTTGGCGTAGATATTTTAAAAGAAACAGATCAAGAACTAGCTTCTGCTGGGCTGATTCCTCCAGGAGGAGCATTGGCAGCCGGCGTAAGAGCTGTAACCAAGGGGAAGGGAGCAGGTCCTATTGCAGCGGCAGCAGCAGGAACTGCAATTGTTGGTTCAACACTTAACCCTGTAGTGCCCCAGTCTGTTGAACAGCCGATAACGGTGTATAGGGCTTTTAATGAGGTGACCGGGGAAGTTAGTTATGTTGGGATTACAAATGATTTTGCAAGACGTTTTGGAGAGCATCTAAGAGAAAAGGGCATTCTAATACGTGAAATGGATCAATTACCTCCATTATCTAGGCAAGATGCACGTGCTGTTGAACAAACGCTGATAGAGTTTTATCAACTATAAAAAAATGGAGGAACTCTAACAAATAGAATCAATAGTATTGCAGAAAAAAATCCAGAGTATGCCTCTTCTCTTAGAAGAGGAGAAGAAATATTGAAAGATGCGGGTTATCTAGAATGAGAAGAAAGAAAATTGGTGATGTTTACGAGATTAAAACATCTAAAGGTCTATCCTATTTCCAATATACTCATGAATATACAAAGCCACCTGTATGGGGAAGCCTTATACGAGTTTTGGATGGATTCTATCAAGAAAGACCTTCATTACAGGAGATTTATGAAATAGTAGAGAATCCTCATAGATTTCAAACCTTTTGCTTTCTAAAAGCTGCTATTAAAGATGGTGAAGTAGAGTTTGTAGAAAATTTCCCAGTACCGGAATTTGCCCAAAAATTTCCTGTTTTTAAAAACTCTATGTCTCTAACAAAGAAGGATTCAGAAGAAGAAAGCTGGTCTCTCTGGGACGGAGAAAAGTCTTGGAAGGTTGGTAAGCTTTCAAAAGAAGAGCAAATGAAATATCCCTTGAAAGAACTATGCAGTGCCACTTCTCTAATTAGAAGTATTGAAACAGGTAAAAGCTTGGGGGTTGACCTTTGTTAAATCAACAAAATCAAGAGTGCAATTATGGCAAAAACTCCAGAGGAAGCTAAGAGAATCGTTAACGCAGTTAGCGCGAACTTTGATATAAAGAGTTCTCCAAAAAGCAAAAAAATTCTCAATGATTTACAGGGCCAGTTTGAAGGTAGAAAGAGGACGATGAGCAAAAGCTCTTCAGCAAGGGAAGGGGATATTATGGAGATAAAAACAGAGGCTGGTTTTGCTTACGCTCAATATACCCACTTCCATCCTGAATGTGGTGAGTTGATGAGAGTTCTCCAAGGATTTTACCCCAGGCAACTGAATGAAGAAGAAATCAGCAAAATTGCTAAAAAAAAGCATCGCTTCTCTCTTTTTATTGATTGGGAGTTCTGTATAACCTCAAAAATAACAGATTACGTAGGGAATTTTCCAATATCTGATTTTGCTAGAGAGTTTCCTATTTTCAAAAAAACAGATGCAATGATTGATCAGTGTTGGAATGATCCTAGTAGCGTTATTTGGACACTCTGGGATGGAGACAGGGAATGGAAAGCTGGGCCTCTGAAGGATGAAGAAAGAAAAAAATATCCAGAAGTAATTGAATGTACTTCAGATGTTACGTTTGAATATTATATTCGAACGGGAAAATCTTTAGGGGAGGACTTGTACTAATATCTTTTACTCATAGCGATCTGTAATAGACAAGACTTGATCTGACGGACACTGTTTATCTGACACCTTCTATTTCAGAAGTTATTATTATTTCAGTTGTTGTTTCCTTAGTCTTATTTTCTTTTTTCTCATGACGGGGATTTTTTATCTCTCCGATCATTTTTTCCTGAGCTATATTCAGAGCAAGATCTTAGTATGGATCTACCAGAATTTGGTTTGGACTATGAAGAGTTGACTGAGAACGTAGAGCGTGTAAAAGAAGAGGCGTTAGAAGCAACCCTGAGCTAAAAGCTGGTGAGTTTATAACTCCTACTGGACCTTCGAAGACTGTGTCTAAAGTAGGAGAATTAGCTTCTAGAGCCCTTGGATTAGTAGCTCAAAGTGCCTCTGCGATAGGCACCGCTGCGACAACTAGCTCAATCATAGATGGCAGGTCTTCTATTCCTATGACTCAAGCTAATGATACAATTGGTTGGAAAGTCGGAGACCCCATAAATAATCGAACTAGAAGTGGCAATGTTCCAACTTGGAACACTGTGCGCTATCGCTATTGGAGAAATGAGGCATTAGAAGTGAAGAGTGGAATAATTACTAAAGCATTGGAAAACAAATGCTATGAACCTAATAAGGAAAATCTTAGTAGAATGGAAAGGGGGTTAGCTCCACAAAGAATTAATGCTGATACAGGAAGGATGGAAAGCGTCGAACTACATCACAATCCTGCTCAAAGAGACGGGGGATTAAAGGAGATATTCGGACTTGATCGATTTCCTATCAAGGACAAAGAAACTCTCATCTTTTCCATAGAAAAGACCAATAGTAAATTTACTCAGGGGTTTGCCATTGGAGTTTTTGATGGATACGTGAAGGTAAATGGAATAAAAACGAACAACCGAAGATTCAGCAAACATCTTTTTTGGGAAGATTCTACAATCTTGGATGTTAAAAACATTGAAATTAAAATTTTTACAAAAGGAGATCATATTACAATTTGTAATATATGGGAAATTGAGGTCACCGGGTATTGGGGAACGCGTCTTAAAGGATGGGGCAAGGGAACTGAAGAGGGTTTTTTTGAGTACGAAAAACCAAAAAAAGCAACTTGTTACTACGATAACCATTACTATCGCTCCTCTAAAGGTTTTGGCGCAGCCATGTACTCAGATGATATTCCAAACGGTAAGCGCTATTTTTGCAATGACGGTGATGAAGATGACGATTTTGATGACATTATCTTTACGGTAACGAGAGCCGCAAATTGAATAAGAAGAAATTAGATCCCGATGATATACTCAAAGCAGTCTGGGAAAAACCATAACATGCACATAACGAGAGAGACATATGATTAGTAAAGCTAAAAGAGTAGCATTTTTCACTACAATACTCATTGCATCGCAAGGATTTGGAGATGTTCAAGAAATCCTTGGTGGGAGTTTATTCATACATCACGGTTCTTCAGAAGTGGAGGGATGTGCTTTAGTTGGCCCATATTCCATAAATCATATAGAAGTAGAAGAGGATGAACTTTGCAGCTTTTTGTCTCTAATAGAAAAATGGCGATTAGCTTCTGACTCGATTTTGGAAGAGTGGAATGAATCTTTACTCAGATTAAAAGGAATTCTGAGTTATGGCAATATTTTTGATCATACCAAATTGGTTCAATCGAATGTGACAGTCAAAGAAGTACTAAAAAAGCTAGATCTTTGCAATATAAGATACAGACAGGCTTTTGATGAACTGGAATCTGCCAGCAAGTCAATGAAACTTGAGGACGACCAAATCAAATTGGGTGGCCTTATTGGAATCACAACTCTGAAAATTTCCAAATACAAGCTAATAATGGAATATTTTGAAGTAGAGCGGGTTGTATTGGGTCTTTATGAACAAGCTGTAGACTTTTTCCTAAAAGTCGATGGTTTCATTCAAATATCAGATGATGGCGAATTGTTATTCTATAGGGAAGCAGATGAACAAGAATACAACATGCTTTTGAGTGATTTTGACAAGGTTAAGGAAGAAGAAATTCAAATTCTTCAGAGAATAAACAAGCTTCGAAGAAACAATTAAACGATGTTGATCATATTAATTTTTACTGTAAGGAGAGTGCTGAATTGAGCAGAGGTGAATTTTACGTAGGAAAGATCCTTTTAACTAGTGCCGTTGGAGACCAGCCTTACTATTCTGTTTTTGAGGATGATGGGGAAACTGGCTATTTTTATGCTTGTGATGAGAGAAACTCTGAAGACCCCATATTAGATGCTCTTCATATTTATAATGTCTGTGGGGTTAAGGATAAAGATAAGCCCTCATTATTCGAGATTATGTGGAAAGACACTAGGACAGGTTTGTTCATCAACGGTCATTGTCATGCGATTTTTGATTTTGCTAAAATGGAAGGCCAATGCAGAACTAATTTTCCTCCATCAAAATGCAGGAAAGTGTGGAAACCGAGCGCATGCTGATGTCAATGCGGCATTAAATCTTGCTTGATTGGGAAAGTCTGCCGGCTCTCTCAGTGGCGTTGTAAGTCGTCCTAATGTGTGTACTTCGGTATAACATAATTTAAAAGTTTCTCAATTTATTGAGGAGTTGCTTACACATTTTACGAGATATGCTCACCTTTTAATATGGCTTCAAGAGTGCCCTTAAATTCGAAGGGGGAATAAAGTTCACCTGAAATAATTTTCCATGTGTTTTTTATGAGTTCTTGTCTTTCAAAATCCGTTGTACCCTCTTTCATTTCCTCAACCGCTTTGTCAAGTTTTTCACTAACCAATGAGTTAGCAGCTATTTTTGCTTCAATAGGAGAGTATGTTTTTTTAGCAGCTAAATCTCTAGCATCACTAAGCAATTCTTCCTTTAACCTTTCTTTTGCTTCTTCACATTGCACATGCACTTCGTTTTCCTTTATTAAATAAGGGTGCAAGTGAGAGTTTGATGATGAATAAAGTCCAAAGCTTTCAACTCTAGTAGACATAAGTCTAACTCCTTTTCATTTAATGAATAAAGATTACAGAAAATTAAATTTTTTGTCAACTTAATTCTAAGACGGAGAATTAAAAACAACTATTGATTTTTCAATCTTCCAATCCTAATTCCTTTATTAGGAGGTCCATAGAATAATTCACCTTGAAATAGTGTGCAGTAGGGCACATCTTTATTTATGAGGTCTATTAAAATATACTTTTGGAGATCAGACTTGCTTATGGAAAGCGTATAATCCCGTTCTAAGGATTTCATTATGTGATCAGAAAGCATTTCTCTTGAATTGTATGCACTATGAATCGCAGGGCTTATCATCGATTCTGTAGCAAGGGGAAGAATTCTGACCGGATATTCTTTTACTGCCAATTGAAATTCTTCAAGAAAAGATACTTCTTTTTCGTTAATTTTCATGTGTTTCCCAAGGGGAACTCCCATCGATGTTTTTGAAGCTAAAATCACTTCTAAATCAATTGGAATCAACAATAGTTCTTCACCAACCCGAGAAAAAATAAAATTCTGTGGAATAAGGTCACCGACTTTCATTTTAGTTAGAATGGAGTCTAATCCTATGGCTTGATCAGATAAAGAACTTGTATCTTTGCTGAAAGCTATATATAGAGGGCGAAGTTCGGAGAGTACTTTTTTTGTAAGCTTGTCGCTTTGCTTTTCTTCGCCTTGCTCTTCTTCTACAAAGGCTTCTAATTCTTTAACTTGAACGAGAGTGTTTAAATCGACCTTTATTTTTTCGAAACTATCTTTGTAGTGTCCAAAAGTTAAAGCATCGAATTTTTTTTCGTGTGTTTCAAGAATTTCTGAAGCTCCTTTTGGGTTCTTTGCTTGTAAACAGTCTCGAGCTTTCAATATTGCTTCGGCCACCCTTTCTCTTTCCTTAATAAAAGTCCAGACATCCGCGAAATGTACTTGACTAAACTGCTTTCCGTCTTTGAATTCCCAAAGGCTACAAGCTCCAATATCCTCTAGATTTATCCATTTTTCCTCAGCTTTCGGATTCAAGATAACGCACTGAGGGAGATTTCTATCTCCTAGACTATTAACTTTTTGAAAACAGCTAAAGACAGCTTTATCTATCTGTGCATCTCTAGGTTTAAAGACAAACTTAAATGTTCTATCTCCTGACCGAAGAGTAATAATTAAAGGGGCTTTTCCTTTATTATGGGTAGTTGCAAAGCCCTTTAGAGCCGAAGTAATTTCGATATTAAGGTCAGCCGAATCTCTTAGCTCTAGGGGGATAGTGATTCCATTTTTTTCAAAGTGATCGAAGATTAGAGAGCGGTTGAGATTAATAAACTCGTGAACTTGTACTTCATAGCTCTTTTGATTAAATATTTTACACAAAGCTATTTGCACATTGCATGCAAAGTCAGTAAGATCGCACTTTTGTACGAAGAGGAATCTTAAATCTTCTTTTTCTAATCCGATGTTTTCATACTTTTTAAGTACTTCTCCGACCTTAGTCTCCAGCTCTAACTCTTTATTCGCAGCTTCCGGTGAATTCGATAAAAGTGCCTCCTGTAATTCAATAAAGGGTACTTTCAGCTCATTTAGTTCGACTTCAAGAGCTGTAAACTCAGCTATAAATGGGTCTTGTGAAGCTATTTTTTTTAATCTTTCTAAATTTTCATTTCTTTCCATCTGACAGATATGAACAGCTCCTTCAACATCAGCAGGCATTGAACTTAGCGATTCTGAATGCTTGGAAGAGCTTGATGTCTTTTCCATACCTGTCTGCGGTGGAAAAATCGACCTCGAAGAAGATGAATAATTTTGAGTCGGGTCCATTTTACCTGTTAAATGAGAAGTCAATGAGTAAAAACAATCGCTGATTGAATTCTTTTTACTTGTTCAGCTCCTAAGATAAGCACAAGTAAATGGAATACACCAACCCTATTTCTTTTTTTGCCCTTTACGGAACAAATACCAGATATCGCCACAAAATGAAAGTTTTATGATAAGATTCTGAGTGGTTTGTAATGTATTTTTTCGCAACTAGAGTGAAACTCATTCAAATTTTCGTTCAAATCAAAACTTGCTCTATTTGCAAATGCTATCTTTGCTTGGATTAGCATCCAACAGATAGAAAGCTCTGACTATAAAGGAATACAAACAGTTTAGAATGCTTTGACGTCACAAATTATGAAGAAGCAAAAAAGTCTCATGCAAATTGGATCTGGAAGCAACTTGAACTCATAACTGTTCAGGAGGCTGTAGAGGTTTGGCTGTCAACGCTTAGTTCGAAAACGCAAATCAATTATAAATCTGCGTTGAGACGTTTGGCAGAGATTGGGTTGTTCGATCCTTTCGTCAGCTTGCAAGCTTTTGCGCTAGTCAACCATGAGGTGGTTGTAGATCAGATTAAGTCGGTTGCTTATTGGAGCGAATATACAAGACAGGCGAGAGCGGCGGGGTATATTTCGTTCACAGGTTTTTTACACCGTCGTTCGAGAGGACTTATTCCCAAAGCTCTTGCGAATAGGGAAGGACATGGAAAAACTTTTTTCAAGGTTTACGATAAGGTGAAGACGGCAGCGATGAGTCAGGCTCAATGGTGCGCTTTTTTAGAGGAGCTGGAAAAGATCAGTCCCAGGGAGTGTTTGATTGCAAAGGTGATGCTTCAAGGGCGGAAAAGGGCTAGAGAGGTCCTTGCTCTTGAGACGGGGCAGATCCGTTGGGATCGGAGGAAGATAGAGTTTTCCCAGTCAAAGATGAAGGGGATGAAAAAGGTGACGGTGATGGAGAGGCTTAAGGAGTATGTGGCGGAAAGAGAGGGGAGAGTTTTTGTGACTCGGACAGGAAAGGGTATTCAGCTGAACCGGTTAAGTGAAACGTTTGCGGAGGCGGGACGAAGAGCAGGGATTCCAGGATAGTGATATTATGAAGGTGACGGGACACTCGAGCGCCTCCATGGTGGCTTCTTATGACAAGACCTCTCACGAAATCAACACAACGGAAAGAATTCAGCTAGTGACTTAGATTGCCGTATACAGCACACACTCCATAAATACCAGGGAAAAATGGAATATACTCCATTTTTCTTATTTTACTTATTGTATAAATAGACAAAAAAGGAGTATACATCCGAAAATGTCAGGTAAAATAAGAGGTAGGATATGTTCTCTCGCTTAAGATATTTTTCGAGTAAACATAGTTTTTTTCTGTTTGGGCCCAGGGGTACAGGAAAAAGCACTTTGCTTAAACACCGGTTTGATCAGAAAGAATGCTTTTGGTTGGACCTTTTGGATTCGAGCGTGGAAGATCGGTTTTTTCGTAATCCTAGCGAGCTTTACTCCATTGTAAAAGCTCTTTCACCTGAAATCAAATATATCGTTATAGATGAAATCCAAAAGGTCCCTAAATTACTTGACGAAGTCCACCGATTAATCGAAGAAACAGATCGAATATTTATTTTAACCGGTTCAAGCGCAAGAAAATTAAAGCGAGGTGGGGCTAACTTGCTTGCTGGTCGCGCCTTCGTATATTACCTCCATTCCTTTTCGTGTTTTGAATTAAAAAATCACTTTGATCTGCAAGAAGCCTTACACTGGGGTACTTTGCCGAGGATTTTTAATCTCGATGGAGAGGAAGAAAAAAACGAATTTCTACGCTCATACGCAGATACTTACCTCAAAGAAGAGATTTGGAATGAACAGGTTGTCCGAAAATTGCAGCCATTTCGTCGATTTCTTGAGGTAGCCGCACAGTGCAATGGGAAAATCATTAACTACGCAAATATCGCGAGAGATGTTGGAGTGGATGACAAGACAATCAAAGAGTATTTTTCAATTTTAGAGGACACAATGATTGGATTCTTTTTAGAGCCTTTTCATAGTTCTTTTAGAAAGCGTCTTGTAGGAAAGCCTAAGTTTTATTTCTTTGACCCAGGTGTTGTCCGTAGTCTATCTAGGAGGCTCTCTGCTTCTCTGATACCGAAAACAGCAGCTTATGGGGAGGCATTTGAGCACTTTATTTTACTAGAGTTCATGCGGTTAGGTAGCTACTTTCAACCTGATTACCGTTTCTCTTTTATTCGCACGGTATCAGATGTTGAAATTGATTTAGTTATAGAAAGACCTAATAAACCGCTTCTATGCATCGAAATCAAGAGCGCTGAAATCATTGATAAAATGAGCATTAGATCCTTTATCAAGGTCACAAAAGAGATTCCAAA
Source organism: Simkania negevensis Z (assembly GCF_000237205.1). Lineage (GTDB taxonomy): Bacteria > Chlamydiota > Chlamydiia > Chlamydiales > Simkaniaceae > Simkania > Simkania negevensis. Next base: position 18,725 of record NC_015710.1, read on the forward strand.
TTGTGAGGCAATTGTTTTGAGCCAAGACCGTTTCATGAAAACATTCGACCACGTTACTTGCTATCCTTGGAAACAAGGCATAGAGGAATATTTTCCTGAAATCGCCATGAAAGAGTAAGCAGCCCCTTCCTTTTTTCCTTTTCGTTTTCTCATAAATGACGAAAACCATGTCATTGACTCTAAAAAATACAAACAGTTTGGAATGCTTCGACGTCACAAACTATGAAGAAGCAAAAAAGTCTCAGTCAAATTGGATTTGGAAGCAACTAGAACTCATTAACATTCAAGAGGCTGTAGAGGTTTGGTTGTGGACACTGAGTGAGAGGACTAGAAGTAATTACAAATCAGGTCTTAGGAGGCTTGCAGAGTTGGGGCTTTTTGATTCGCTCATGACATTGCAAACTTTTGCGCTTGTCAACCATGAGGTGATTGTGGATCAGATTAAGTCGGTTTCTCATTGGAGCGAGTGTACGAGACAAGCAAGGGCGGCGGGGTATATTTCATTCACAGGTTTTTTACACCGTCGTTCGAGAGGACTTATTCCCAAGGCTCTTGCAAATAGGGAAGGGCTTGGGAAAACCTTTTTTAAAGTTTACGATAAAGTTAAAACTGCTGCTATGAGTCAATCTCAGTGGACAGGTTTTTTAGAAGCACTTGAAGAAATCAGTCCAAGGGAGTGTTTGATTGCAAAGTTGATGCTTCAAGGTGGCAAGCGTATCAGTGAAGTTCTCTCTCTTCAAATAGAGCAGATCCGCTGGGATAGAAGGAAAATTGTTTTTGAGCAATCTAAGGCAAGGGGGATGAAGAAGACGACTGTGATCACTTTTCCTCAAACTGTGATAGATAAGCTAAAGCAATATGTCAACGAGCGAGAGAGGAGAGTTTTTGTCACGCGTACTGGAAAACCTGTAATGGTTAACCGAGTAGCGCATATGTTTAAAAAAGCTGGGAAAAAGTCTGGAGTGCCTTTTAAGATAACGCCTCATGTTCTTCGAGCTTCAACTGTGACGTACTTAAAACAGCAAGGATTTCAAGACAGTGACATCATGAAAGTTACTGGACATGCAAGCGCGGTTATGGTTAACGCTTATGACAAGACTGCTCAAGAGTACAATGCGACAGAGAAAGTTCAGCTAGTGACTTAGATTAACTCTGAGATGTTAAATATTAGCCAGAGACGCTTTATCAGTATCTGAAGCAAAGGAATAATTTTTAGCGCTTTTTTAGACACAAGTAAAAGCACTATGAATGTTTTCGTTAACTTCTTTTAAGTCAAAATATTCTGGGTTAAAATCTTTACCTATCCAGTCGATGAGGTCCTCATGATCGGGATGCTTTTTATTTTTGAGAATTTTAAGTTTTTCTCTATATAGCCAGACTCCTCCAGAGTCTTCAGGGGGACAGGCACGTTTTCCATCAATGCAACAGGGGTAAAATGATTTTTCATTTTTGGGGATAAGAGCTTCTAAAACGACTGAATGTTTCCAAGAATCACCAAAGTCATACACATAAAGGAGCTCATCGCCTTCTTTCATTTTTAAACTCGAAAGGCGGTCTGTAAACCTTACATTGCCATCAAATTCAAAGTATCGTCCTCCATATTCAAAAGAGAATAAGTGATAATCTTCCCATCCCATACTTACTTGAATAGCCATATGAAGTTCGTCTAGGGTATTTTTTGGATCGAATAATATGCGTCTCCATATTGAAGGTTTAAGATCTAGGAGGGATATTTTTAACTGGTAAATTCCTTGTGTATTCATAGAGGTTTCTCCATTTAATGAGGAGTAATTGTGTTTGATGAGAAATGGGGATTGCAAGAAATTTTTTTACGCTGAATGTTCACTATTCTATTCTCCTGATGATTAGAAAAGATCTGAATGGGGACCCAGTCTGAAATTGACGCTTTCGTTTTCACTGATTATCAGTGACTTAAAGCGATTTATTCAACAACACCGGATGATGATTCTGTTTATCTTTTTGTAGATGAGTATCTACCCTATAATTAATGGGATAAAAATTATCGCGACATAGATTTGACATAAAACCTAACCAAATGTTAGGTTTTATGTATGAGAGAAAAGACTGTTCAACAGAAACTTTACGAAATAGCCAGCCTTCAACAAGGCTACTTCACTGCTTATCAGGCTAAACAAGCCGGTTATTCAGATAGTCGTTTTGCTTATCACGTTAAAAAAGGAAATTGGATTAAAGAAGGGCGAGGAATTTATCGGCTGGCAAATTATCCGACAGGTGAAAGACCTGATTTAGTGTTCTGGAGCCTTTGGTCTGCTAATCGTCAAGGAAAGGTCCAAGGGGTGTTTTCTCATCAAACCGCGCTTGCTATTCATGAGCTTAGTGATGTCATGCCAGCAAAATACTATATGACAGTCCCTAAAGGGTTTAGAAAATATCATCCATATCCGGAAAATCTTGTTCTGTATTTTGCGAATCTTTCTGAAGAAGAAATCTGGGAATTTGAGGGCTATAGAGTTACTAGCCCAAAGAGGACGATTCAAGATATTTTGCTGGATAAAAGTTTTTCTGAAGAGTTGGCGATTCAAGCAATACTAGATGCTTTAGATAGAGGAATAGTCTCTTTAGACCTAGTTTCTGAGCTTAAAGAAGATTTCAAATCGGACCGAATAAGTCGCATTTTAAATGGAGTTGTAAAAAGTGAATAATAGGACCTATTTGTCTCCAGCTAGTTTTCGACAAAGTCTAGAGAGTCGACTTCAAGCAATTTCAAAGAATACAACCATCGACTTGCAGAGAATCCGTAGGAAGGTTGCTTTTGAACGATTCCTTGCGCGCTTGTTTTATGAAAGGCCCTATTCTTGGGTGTTAAAAGGAGGATATGCATTAGAGGTGCGATTTGAGTTATCTCGAGCTACAAAAGATCTTGATCTCGGAACGCGTTTGAAGATAACTGGAACAATAGAAGAGCAACAGTCAATTCTTCACCAAAAGCTCCAGAAATGTGCAGCAATAAATCTTGATGACTACTTTGTTTTTCAGATAGGGTCTTCAGCAAAATTAATAGAATCTGCTCCTGCAGGAGGATTTCGGTTCAATATACGTAGCATGATGGCTGGAAGGCTTTTTGTCTCGTTTTCTTTGGATATTGGAATGGGTGATGTCCTTACACCGCCCATAGAAGAGATTGAAGGGGAAAATTTTCTTGAAGTATATGGGATTCCTCCGGCACGTTTCCAAGCCATATCTCTCGAACAACAGTTTGCTGAAAAAATCCATGCAATGACTGTTAAAAGGGGGGAGCGAGAAAATTCAAGAGTGAAAGATTTGGTCGATGTGCTTTTATTGATAAAAGTTGGATTAAATAGAAAACGAGTTATGAGTTGTCTAGAAAATACGTTTCAATGTCGTGAAAAATCAGCTCCGCCTTCTTTAGCACCCATCCCACCAGAAAGTTGGAGAGAGCCTTTCAAGGAGTTGGCTAGTGAATGTGGGTTAGATCATGATTTTGATGCAGCGGTTACTGTTTTATCATCCTATTGGAAATAGACCTGCGTTCGTTAAAGTCACGGGACATGCAAGTTCGGTTATGGTTAACGCTTATGACAAGACTGCTCAGGAATACAATGCGACGAAGAAAGAAAGTCCTGGTTTGGATTTTAGTGGTTCAGGACGAGGACATAATACCTCTGTTGGAACATTTGAAATCCTCGAGATAGAATATGATGAAGACGGGAAGATAGTAGCTTTTGCCGCAAACTTTGTTCAACAAGGGAGTTCAACAACCCTATTCTCCGCCATTATTTGGATGCGTAAGGTACAATTCATCTATCCCAGTAGAGAAAACGTTTTTACTTGATATTCATGAAAACCAGAAATCTCAAGATTGGGACGAGTATTAAAAACAAGGAGCTCTCTCAAAAGAGCTCCTTTAACATTCTTAGTTTGTAGAGGGACTAACGTTTTTAAAGATCGAGTTCAAAATAGACATGCTTCCAACATAGCTGAAGAAGCTAGCGATATCATCTAAGAAATTGCGAGGCTTGATCTTTATCATTCCTCCCAAAGTACCCTTTAGACTAAATGGGTCTTCTATTTTTAGGTCTCTTTGTAAGTAACTAGGTAGGATAATTCCTTGGTTCATTCCAGTACCTAGAAATTTTAGGTTACGTAGCTCTTTGATAGCTGGAGGGATGAAAACAATATTGTTTCCAGCAAGATCAAGCCGCTCTAGATTTTTGAATTTGAATAGCTCTGGAGGCAGCAATTTTAATCCGAGATATTTTAAATCGAGAGTTTTGATTTGCGAACCTTTTTCCTGAATGAATGCGCTTAAAGCCCCTTTTAGTTCGCTATCATCAAGCCCTGAAGTAGACCCTGGAACCAACTTTTCAAGGATTTTTCTTCGGCTTGAATTTAGAGCCGATTCGACTTCATGCCCTTTTGTGATTTCAAATTTGATCCCTGTAGTATCTAACAGCACTACTTTAGGTCTTCTAGAAGAGAGCTTGGGCAAAAGAGCTTCCATGTGGGAAGCTCTTTTGCAGATCAGAGAGTAGGTCAGAAGAAAAATATCAGCTTCTATATGTGGAAGGATTGATTTGGCAAAACCCTCGAGAGTTCTATAGGTAAGGCGATATTGTATCTTTAAGACAAGAAGGAGATAGATGAGTGGAAGGGAAAACAAACGAGGTCGACCTCGTTTGTTTTCCTCTGGCTTTTCAGTTAACGCATTTGGATCGATGAAAAAAGTTATACTTCCTCTTTTTACTAAGTCTCGATTATACTTGTGCCAATTGCGTTTATGCATCTGAAGCTCCTTTATGTTTAGTGACTTAAATCATAAGGAGCTTCTCTTTTTTAAGAAATTTTTATCAAGACTTCTCTTCTGATTTTTTCAACACAGTCGTCGAATCTATCCAACTAAAAAGTTAAATGCTATATTCTTTTAAAAAAATTTAGGAGATGACATGGCAGGATTTAAGTGTTTATCAGATGAACAATGGCAACTCATTGAAGGTCTTATGGACCATACTTTTCCTTTGGAGAGAGGAACTCCTCGAAGTGATCTACGCAAAACCTGGAATTCAATACTCTTTATCTTAACGAGAGGATGTCGTTGGGCGGATCTTCCGACAGATTCCTCTCTTTTTATCCCTCGTTCTACAGCTCACAAATGGTTAAAGCAATGGAGTGTTGAAGGAGTTTTTGATAAGGTGATGAGTGGGCTATTACAGATAGCAATAATGGAAGGAAAAGTTGATCTTTCTCAAGTAGCTGTGGACGGTTCTTTTTCCCCCCGCTCCAGGAGGAGGGGAAAAAGTTGATTATGGTTATAAAGGCAAGGGAGTTCTGCTTCACTTGCTTATCGATAAAAACGGCAATGCAATAGCCATTACAACTACCGATGCAAAGGGGGATGAAAAACAGGAAGTTAGCAGATTGCTTACACAGCTTCCATTAAAGTCACTCAAAGGGCGAGTAGTTGTTCTTGAGGCAGACAAAGGTTATGATGCAGGCTGGTTACGTCAGTTTTTGTTAAACATGGGAATATTTCCTCTAATTCCCTATCGGAAAATCAAAGGAAGATGGGCGCCAGAAATTAACGAAGTTACCCATTTCTTCAAATTGAGCCCACAACGCTGGAAGGTAGAACGAGCTTTTGCTTGGTTAAAAAGACGTTGTCGTCGGCTATTGATGCGATGGGAGCGTTTATTCGTGATATGGAATGGATTGGTAATATTGGGGGTAGTTTATACTTGGATAAAAAATTTAGTTGGATAGGTTCTCGAGATCAAAAACTTTTCTTAAACTATTTATCCTTGAAAAGAATAAAATGTCTGGACTATGCTTTTGCTTAATTAAACTTCAATATAATGGTTTTTAAGATGTATAAAATTGGAATCACTACAGAAAGAACAAACACAAATAATACTCAAACTGATGCAGGTCCCCTACCTACACCAAAAGAGGTTATGCGAGCCAAAATTCAGGGTATTCTGAAGCAAACAGTTGAAGATGCAGAAAAAACTGATTCTAAGGAACTTGTAAAACGGGCTACAATCGGGACCCCCAACGAACAACTTTTCTCTTAAGCAACTTATTTTCAAAAGCTTAAATTACAATATTCCTCTTCCTATTAATTAAAATTTTTGTTATAATTAAGATTAAATTAATAGAGGTATGTTTAAGAGGGAAATCACATGAGCACGGATGTCACTAAAACATCGGAATTTAAGTCAATTTGTTCTTTTAATCCAGTAAATCAAACTGTCCATGATTCAGCTCTTGAGAGAATCTCATCCGTAGTCTTTTCAGTCATTTCTGATTTGCAGTCAACTGATAAAGAGCTGGATAGCGAATCAATCGCTACATTTTCCGAAAAAGTTGGACAGATCAACACTAAACTCAAGGACGAAGGGAAGGGTACACCCTTTACCGTTGCTCTGTATACAATGAGCCTCTTAACCGATCTGAGGGCTAAATTATCCCCCGAAAACCAAGACGTCTTAACAAATCCTTTTATCGCTAGGTTAAAAGAACTTGCCGAACAAGATACCATAAAAGATAAAGTCGGAGTTGCAACACAGCTCTATAATTTTCAAAAAAATGTTTTAAATCCAGCGCTTTTGAAAGCAGAATCTCGAGAAGAACTTGCAGCCCTCAAACCTCTTGTTCAACTTGTCTTTACCATTAAGTCCAAAGTCGAAGAAGTCGACCCAAATGGCAAACTCGATGAACTCAAAAAAGCCTCTTACGAGAATTACAATTACACCTACTTCACAGCAGATCCCGGGTACCAAGCGCTAATCAATTACGCACCAGGAAGCATTTCCAACTTAGAAAGCTCTCAGAGCAGAGCCAAAGTTATCTCAAAGTTAACTGAGGTTCAACAAGTGATTGCACGCATTGCAGATAACCCACATATGCCAACAAAGGACAAAGTTGCTCTTTACCAAGCATTCACACAAATCCAAAAGGAGTTTGGAGAAAATGGAGCTGAATTAAATGAAGTTATAGATGCCTTAGAAACAACACTTGACTTACATAAAGGCATCAAAAGCAGTTTTCCACTCGAGATGAAAGAACTCTTATCAAATCCCATCTCAGGAGAACTTAGCCCGATCGCTACAAAGCTGGTAGCATTTGAACGTGATCACCTCATTCCCGCACTTCAACAAGTGGCAACAAGAGAAGAACTCCTAGCACTTGAACCCTTAGTGGACCAATGCATTGATCTCAAACCTAAAGTAGACTCAGCCGATACCGAAGGTAGATTAAGTGAGACTCACGCAGCCATGATCGACCTTTACAATGCAAAACTTCAAAAAACAAACGTCAATTTCGCACCCCTTATTTCCTATATACCAGGAAAACTTGGAGACCTTAGTAACTCAGGAAGGAGAGAGAAACTAGCAAATAGCCTTGCCGAATATATTGAAGGAGCAATCAAATCGTTTGATCATCCTATTTTCCAGCAAGAAGAAAAAATAGCCCTATACGAAGCTGTTCTCAAAATTCAAAGTGAATTTAATGACCATAAAGATGGAGCTCGTCTCGAACCCACAGCAAAAGCCCTGCGCAAAGCACTTTCCATACCAGAACCAGAACTTGCAAAAGTCAAACCAGAACCCAAGGCAAAAAGCAGCCTCTTTGCCATGTGGGAAAAGCGCGCCTCAGAATCTGGATCAGAAAATTCATCACCAAAATCTACCACGATTCCCAGTAAAAAAGAAGTGGAAGTTTCACCCGAAGTTCGTCGACAGAAGAGTCTACAAATCATCCAAGAAAAACTTGGATCTTTAGATTTAAATTCACAGTTTCTGAGTGAAGATATTTCATACATCAAAAGTCAAATCAGCACTCTCCGTTCCATTTCGGGCAATCCGGTCGAGTTCAAACACCTAGAAAAAGCGCTCGATGTATTACTGAATCCAGAGACATTAGCAGTTTCTTCAGAAGAAAAATTTCTCATGGGATTTGTGCTAGAAAAGCATAAGTTAAGCAAGTTAGATCTTGCTAAGTTTGTCAAAAAAGACGAAGACATCAATAAACCAGATGTTTTAAAAAAAGTATCAGCGAGAGTCTTAGCGAGTTATGTAGACCAAGAAAGAGTCACTGTACTCGATGCCCAGTCAAACATGCTTAGAGCATTAAAGCAAAAAGCATTCCATCCTGAGCAACTAGAAGCAACCGCAAGTAGAGCTGTAGATATTGCAAGGTCTACAGCAAAACAAATGCGTTTTCGTCGCTTTACCGATCTTTACACACTCAATCCAGCACTCAATCACAACTTCACAGCCAACTACTCAACACTCGTTCAGACCTTTGAACTCTTTACAAGAGAAACAGTCATGCCGGATCTAGAAAAAAATTGGAGCAAATTAGCAACAGCCTATGATTCCCCCACAAGCGGCAAATTTTCGGAGTTACTAACCAATTACTCCTACATGAATCCACGCCGACAGTTCTCGATTTATGTCGCCTCATGCCAAGAAGACTTCCTCAATTCCCTCGGTCTCCAATTAATTGACCGCACTCCATTACGAGAACTTGAACCTTACCTTTCACAGAAAGTCGAAGAACACAAAACAGATGGCGCTAAAACATTTCTAATTAATTACGAAGACCATTTTCAAGAAGAGCACCTCTGGTTATTTGACAACGCTCACAGAATCGTCATGCCACATAACCAAGGAGACAACGACAACACCAATCTTGGAAAAGGGGTATGTTACAATAACTCTCTTTCTCGTATGAGCACACTGATGAGAGATCCCACCATGGACCGCAGCACCCTACAAATGGGAAGTACAGAAAGAACGCGCTTTCACCAAAATCTTGTAGGACGCAAAGTAGAAAAGGCCAAAGATGGCGCAATGTCGTGGGACGAAGCAACCCGAGCAATCAAACATAACTGTGAAGTGTATGGGCTTCGACATCACCACACGACCTCTCCGTTCTCATCCGATGGTGGACTCTACGAGAACCTAGCAACAAAAATGGAAGAATTTAGTAACTTAGGATATTCGCAAGTGATTCTCGGTTTACGCGATCCAAAAACCGAAACAGGACATGCAGTGAATCTTATTTTTGATAAAGCGCATGGAATTTACTCGATAGAAGATGACAACCTAGGGCGAATTGAATTTAGCAACTTAAAAGAGTTGCAAGCACAAGGGAAGGAATACTTCAAAATCTTTTATCCTCATAACACAGAATTGACATTTGAGTGCTATGCTTTGGCGAAGTAATAAGCTAAGGGGCTAACCGCCCTTGTTCTTTCATAATACGTAACACCTCACCATAAGTCTCCTGATGAAACGTCGATTGGTGTTGTGGTTTGAAGCCCCAACCTTTTGGAGTCATCTAATCTTCTTTGGAATGTTACCGATTACTTGTTCAGCTCTTAAGATAAGCACAAGCAAATGGAATACATCAGCCCGATTTCTTTTTTTTTTGCCCTTTAGTGGACGAATACCAGACATCGCCGCAAAATCAAAGCTTTATGATAAGATTCTGAGTGATTTGTAATGCATTTTTTCGCAACGAAGGTGAAGCTCACCCTAATTTTCGTTCAAATCAAAACTTGGTCTATTTGCAAATGCTATCTTTGCTGAGATTAACATCCAACAGATAGAAAGCTCTGACTATAAAGGAATACAAAACCCCAAAAAGAGATGTTCGCCTATTTTTTTGGGGTTTAGCATCTGCCATTACTCTCAAATTTCAGATTATTTGTTGGCTGGATTAATTAACCTTTCAATCCAATATGAATGGCTTTATCACAGAGCATTACAGCTGCGACTTTTACGTTAAGACCACATAGACTGCCAGCAAAATGTTTTTCCCAGTCTTGGATATAAGATTCGATAGAAGGTCCTGTTTTAAAAAAAGTATCGCAAGTTCTCGCTAATTTCGTTAGGGGATGGTCTAAATAAGAGAGAAGTGCAGATACACCTTCAGCAGCTCCTGCTACTAACAAAGACTTACCGAATACGTTGTTCAAGGATTGGGAGCTTGGGCCAAAGATTGAGCTTAAGAAAAAAGCTGTTGCAGCAGCTCTCATAGTTCGGCATAAGAGTTTTTCGGCAAAGTTTAGAAATGTTTTTTCTTGATTGTCGAGTGGTGAATAAAAACGACTTGAAGCTTCAGACTAAACATTACAAATTGAAGAAAACATACATGAAACTTGAAAATATTGAGTTTGAAAATCCTGAAATGCAATCTCTATATACGAAAATGCTCAAAGGCACGAATACCTATGATTTGAAGGAAAAACAAGGTTATCCCTCTTTTCTTCGTTTGTTTTCTTTCATCGAAGATAATGCTAAACCTATTAACTATCAGTTTGCTTCGCTTCCATTGCTTGAAGCAGCGTTCGGAAAGGATATAGTAAAGGTCATTGAGGGGAAAGAGTTCGAGTTCCAAAAAAAGCATCCAGAAATGGCAAAAGAATTCGCCCTTTCAGAAAACTCTTTAAGAGAGCTGCTCTTTGCGAGTCATCAGAGAATTCCTAACTCTATAGAAATTATGGACTTCTCAAGTTTTTCCAAGAAGGATGCTCCTCCTCAGTCTTATACGGATTCCAAAACCAACATTACTCGAAGAGCATCTTTAAAATGACCTTAAGCTAACAAAAAGGTCCGCAAATTCATGATTGATTTTCAATTAGTTCTTCTACTTCTTTTATCGCATCATCTTCTAAATGCTCTCCAACACCATCCTTTTGCCGTAGAGCCACCTTTTCAATGCAATCCATAATATAGTTAGATAGACCTATTCCCTTAATAGCCGCAATAGCTTTCAACTTCCTATGATGACCTTTTGACATGTTTACGGTAACTTTGACAAACTCTTCTTTATCAGACAAAAGTACTCTCCAAATCTAGTCATTAAACATATTTCTTATATTTATATCTTAAAACCGGAAATATGACAAAGGCATTTTTACATTTTGAGAAGGTGTATCAAAAACGATCGTTTTCGAACACCAGTCAGAAATTTTCCAAACAGACTAAAAATCATGTAGCAAAAATACTGTTCGTTTAGTAGCTTGTATCAAAAGGTAAAAACAGAGGTTTTCGATACATGTTTCCAGAAAAGCGTAAAAACGGAAAAGGATTATTAATAGGGTATGCTCGGGTTTCAACATTTGATCAAAATCCGCAATTGCAAATTGATGCACTTGTGGATGCAGGAGTAGATATCCGGCATTTGTATGAAGAAAAGGTCTCTGGTTCACACCTTAATCGCCCAAGACTTAAAGATGCACTTGAATTCATGAAAAAAGGAGATGTGCTTATTGTCTGGAAGCTTGATCGTTTAGGTAGGTCGCTCCAAGACCTGATTGGGATTATAGAAGATCTAAAGAAACGAGGGATTGGCTTCAAATCATTAACAGAGGGAATCGATACTACGACTTCAGGTGGGATGTTGATTTTTCATATTTTTGGGTCGCTTGCTCAGTTTGGAAGAGAATTAACTAGAGAAAGAACTTTGGCTGGGCTGGAAGCGGCTAGGCGCCAAGGAAGGAAAGGGGGGCGGCCAAGATCTCTGAACAACGAACAGCGTGAGACCTTAAAAGAGCTCATCGAACAAGGCAAGGGAGTGTCTCATATTGCGAGAATACTAAATACATCACGATTTACAGTTTATCGGGAAATCGGTAGATGACAGAAATTGATGAGGTTTTTCTTGGATTATTTTTTGAGTTAGTTTAAAGTGAGGCACAATTAGGAAGGTCATCAAACTTAGCAGGGTTGAATACTTCTTAATGTGCCTCAAAACTTTCCCTTAATAATACCAAAAAAAGATCTTTCGTTCAATTCTAGTGATTATTTTGATCACCCGTCATAAAGAATTAAATTTATTTATTCTTTCGTGCTTTTTCGTTTCTTTGCTGAGAGTGTATTCTGAGCAAGAAAAACCATAAGCCTCTTATTTTCAATAATTTTTTAGATCTATTTTAAAAAATACAATCTGATTACGTTAACTTTTTGTCTTTTTTAATTCAAAACGGAGAGGTTGTTATGAGCTCAAGCAATCAAGTCGCATTGTTAACTGAATGCGATCGTGTTTGTTCCTACGCAGCTTGGGGAGGGCAGTTTGCCTTTGGAGTCAAAACTGTTTTCAATGCTTTTACAAGTTTTACAGTCCCAGGACTTGCATTTAACGTCGCTGCTTTTGGAGCATGTTGGTACGCCGAGCGCTGTGCGGAACGCGAAGAACAGCGAATTAAAGAGGTTCGTTTGCTATGCCAGATGGAAACCCATTTATCGGTCATGAAACAGAATCTTGAAGAGCAAAAAACCCAAAATGCAATTTTTGCTGCTCAAAACCTTGAACTGCGAGACAGGATCTCGGAGTTAGAAGAAGTAGGAGAAAAGTTTAAAGAAATTTACGAACAACATCGATTAGTTTTAAACGATCAGAAACAAGCAATGAATGAGAACGATGCTCGAATTAGAGAATTAATTGATCAAAAATCTCAATTGCTCGCTGATATTGCAGGAAAATTAGGTGAATACGAACAGATCACTAGGCAACTTGCAGAAGTAACAAGTCGCCTGGAAGCTGAGAATGCAAAACATGCTGAGCTAAATAGCCAATTAGAAAAGATAGCAGAGAATCTACAAGAAATTGAAAGAAAGCTAGCTCAAAAAACACAAAAGCTTGAAGAAGCAGATCGAAAGCTCAAAGAATTTAAGAACTGGAAAATCAAAGCCCTAATCGATCTTGGTTTCAAAACAGCAGGAGTTTGCCGCAAGGCTTGGCCATTTTTGATGACAACTCTAGCTATGGGGTTTACAGCCTATCACACTTACACCTGGTATTCATCTGAATCTTAAATATAGGAGAAAGATCAATGAAATTGAAATCTATCATTTTGGGAATGCTAGCACTATTGGGAACGTTAACAGCAAACGAAGGCAGTCGCTTCACAGGGCTAAGCTATTTTAGCTTTCCAGGAGATTACATAGGGGGTGGCGGAAAAGCCATTTATCTAGAAGATCAAGGTGGAAAATTCTCCGTCTATGAAAGAGGGGGAGAAAGTGTTGAAGTTAGGTTCCATGGCAATAACCATAGTGTGTGGTGGGGCGCAAGTTTTGCAGCTCCTAGGGGAGAAGAACTTGCAATAGGGATATATCAAGATGCAACTAGATATGGGTTTCAGAAGAAAGAAAGTCCTGGTTTGGATTTTAGTGGTTCAGGACGAGGACATAATACCTCTGTTGGAACATTTGAAATCCTCGAGATAGAATATGACGAAGACGGGAAGATAGTAGCTTTTGCCGCAAACTTTGTTCAACAAGGGAGTTGGTACCATCAACAACCCTATTCTCCGCCATTATTTGGATGCGTAAGGTACAATTCATCTATCCCAGTAGAGAAAACGTTTTTACTTGATATTCATGAAAACCAGAGATCTCAAGATTGGGACGAGTATTAAAAACAATCGAAGGGACGAGCTTAGGTTTAATTCCAGCCTTTTTATTTGAGTGAATTCGAAAAGGAGGCTTCAAGCTAACTTTTCCCTCATGGTCGACTCGATATGTTATATTTTTGAGATCCATCTCGATAGAACCTAACAGAATATGGCCGAGTAGGCGGCCACCGTTACCGGTGGCTACCCCTCTAAGAACCCTGCGTGATAGTTTCCCATCACAAGGCTCAAGCCCCTTTAAGGCTAAATGGCTTAGCCCGGCTGTAAATGTTACGTTTCATCTGCTGCTTTATATTTCTCTGAAGGAAGTATTCTTTGTAGATGGGATCATATGGCGTGGCAGCTGCTTTAGTCTTCACATGTCTGTAGATGCGAGTGTCTGAAGCTTTCTTAAGGAGAATCAGCTTCTTTTCCTTACCTGCTTTCGCATGGAAGCACCAATTTCTTAGGCCAACTTTGGCAAAGTATTTACCTTTGATCCATTTGCCCGGTTTCATTGGATGCCTCCTTCTTGCCCATTTCCATAGAGCCTCGAAAATGCAGTTGTCTACATAGTTAAAAACTCGACTCGCCACAGAATGCTGGTAATAATTGGCCCACCCTTGAATCTTCGGATTGAGGGTATAGATCAGGTTACCAGCTTTATCTGCTTTTCTTGATCGAATTGTTTCCCGGATATTTGCGAGGAACCCCAAAGTTTCCTTCTTGGCAGGCTTTATAAGGAGTTTTTCCTTATATTTTCGCAAATTAAATCCTAGGAAATCAAATCCTTCATCAATGTGCGTGATCTTAGTTTTCTCAAGTGATAGTTCTAATCCACGCTTTTTTAGAAATTGAGTGACAGCTGGAAGCACCTTTTGTTCCAAGATTTCTTTGGAATTTGCTGTGCATATCCAATCGTCCGCATACCTCACATAGTTAATTTTATCTCCTTTCTTCGCATTAGCTTTGATTACTTGTTCTAAGCCATCTAGAGCTAGGTTTGAAAATACAGGAGAGATAATTCCTCCTTGTGGGGTACCCGATTCTGTTTGATGAAAAAGTTTCTTTTCTATGTATCCTGCCTTAAGCCATTGCCTTAATATACGTCTATCCATCATTACGTTATTTTCCAACCATTGATGGCAGATTTTATCGAAACATGACTTAATATCTCCCTCAAGAACCCACTTAGGAGATGTTTTCCTAGCCAAGATTCTGAAACATTGTTCCAAAGCATCGTGGCAAGACCTTTTTGGTCTAAATCCATAAGAATTCTTGTCCGCTTTGATTTCCGCTACGGGTTCCAGAGCCAGCAAGTATAGTGCCTGTTGGGCTCGATCGACCATAGAAGGAATTCCGAGCGGTCTGAATTTTCCGTTCTTTTTGGGAATATGAATCCGTCTCAAAGGTAGAGATCGATAACCTCTTCTTTTAAGATCCTTCACGGCTTGCATCTTTTGCTTCGAGGTTTTCCAGACAATGCGGTCTATTCCAGGAGTGTTTTTCCCTTTATTTTGGGTTATTCTCCTGACCGCTAAAAGCTTAGAATAGAATGAATGTGTCAGGAGCCATTGCAAAGCTTTCGCTTTTCCAAGGCGTCCTAATTTTACAGCCTTTGCAATACGCAATTGAAGCTTTCTTACATGGGATTCAACTTTTTTCCAGTCAATGGATTTCCAGTTTATGTCTCTTGTTAAAGGCGCACCAACTACTTGATTTAGTGTTGTCATTTGCAAATTCCTTTATTAATAAGGTTCTTCAATTTCTCTCACAAAGAAGGACCCGTTGGACGTGGGCATACTTTCGTATCAGGTGATGTTTCAACCTGTATCCGCTTCGTTACAAAACGGCATTTGCTTTTTCCAACATCCCAATCTTGCAAAGCGTTAGCTGCCCTTACGGGAAGCCTTCCTGACGCTTCAGGGGCTTTACAAGGTTTCCAAGTTCCATTGCAACGAGTGCATGAGGTTAGGCATCTACTCTAGACCGGGGAGCTTATGAACAGTGTGAAAAGGAGAAGTGAGAGCCTTTCCACTCTCTCCCGTTGCCGTTTTGGCTCAAGCGTTTAAGCCATTTCCGCTTGTCAACTTATGACGATCTTTAAACATAGATTCAATTACTTTTGCCATACTCATTATCTAGCGCTTACCTGATCATATGGCTGTCAGGAGGATTTCCACCTCGCGGTTTCTTTCCCGGATATTAATCCTTCGCTTCATTGTCGAGCCCGCTACTTTATTCAGGGCTCTAGATTCATCCCACTGTAAGGATGGTCTCTTCATAGAGAGACAACTCGTTGCAACAACTTCTTGTCGCAGAACCTCGCAAGTTCCTTTGGAATGGTATCTTTCAGTATCGCTCTTTCTCCTAAATTCCTCAGGGTAAAACTTATTGACAAAGACTTGCATTTTCATGTGACACCTCTCGTTAGCTTCTTTTTGTCCTTCAGGTGTACCGATACTCCTAAAACACTTCCATGAAGTATTGCATTTAAGAGAGAAACAGGAATCCCTAGTATCGACCAATTAATCTTAGAGCACTTAGAAGCTTGGAGGACATTTAAAAACTCTTCAGGAGAATTAAACCCCCTTGTAGAGGAACAGAAATCTGGAACCATACCTATTTGCATCAGAAAGTGAACTGTTCCGAGTAAGCCCCCTACTCCAAGAACGCCCACAATGACTTTAAAAAACCCTTCTTTATAGGGACCGATTAACCCGAGTAGTGCATTAGCGATCATCAGGGCAAAAGGGATTCTTTGCATTTTACATAGAATGCAAGGCTTTAAACCAAAAACATGAACTGCTAAAAATGAGCAAGTCAAGGCTAAGACCCCTATGGAAAGGATACTTAAAAACCAACGGTTTAAAAAAATTCTTAAAGTTGTTTCCACGTTAGTCACTCTACAGATTCAATCATTGCCCCGAACTCTCTAAGTTCTTTTTCTAGAAGATCTTTTTTCCCATATCCTTGCCATTCCCGTCGAAAGCGATTCCATCTCAGACCTAGGTTTCTAAGTTTGTCCTTTGCTTCTCTTGGAGGCTCTGCATCAAAAGATACAATCAGTGCCTCACCATTTTGAGCCTTGTCTTTTTCAAAAGCGGCAGCTCCTTTGTCCTTCCACTTTTTTACAGTCGACTCTTCATTGAGTTTTTCTTTGATATCTAAAAGAGCTCCCAAAAGAGCATTGTTATTAAGCTCTTCAACCCCTGCTTTTGATACTAATCCTCCGAGTTCAATCAAACGTCTTGTTCGGATCTTCCGTTCTTTTTCTTTCAGTCTTTTTTCCTGAGCCTCAATCCTAGATTTCTTTAAAGCTAACTTCATTTTCTCATCTTCGAAGTCTAATTCCATGACTATCTATCCACACTAGTTCATCTGAAGTGTAGATCATATTCACACAGATTCATTAAAATCCACTCTCTCCTTATGAAGTTTCTCAAGAACCATTAAAACAAATGAGACTTCTTCAATTAAACATCTTTCTGAGTTAAAAGTCCATTATAGCGTTCTAACAAAACGAGCTCGCGAGTTTTAGTTAGACGCAATATGTGTTGTACCAACACTTGCTTTAGAAATTTGCTTGCAAATTCATAATATCTAACATAGAATCTTGAAATTCATACTTAAAAACAAAAATCGAAAATATGGCAATAGGTTTTGGCCGCATAGAATTCATTAAGAGATCAGAAGGAAGAAATGCCTGTCAGCTTTCGGCTTATCTCTCTCGATCTCGTATATTCTTTGAAGGGAATTGCGCGCTTGAACCAAAGCTGTATGATTTCAGTCATCGCGAAGATGTTTATCATCACGAAATCATCCTTCCTGAAGGTGCAGATGAAAATCTTAGAAACCCAGAAGTTCTTTGGAATCTTGCAGAAAGAAAAGAAGTCCGTAAAGATGCACAAGTCAGTATGCATTTGGTTCTTGCGCTGCCTGATGATAAAGAGATCACTCCAGAGGAACGAGTCGAATTAGCAAGCACTTTCATCAAAAAGCACTATGATGGACTTGTTGCGGAGGTTGTAATCCATCCTCCTGAGAGAACGATTGAGTTTACAGAGGAAAATGAAGCTTTGGGTATTCCTAAGGGAATCGTAGGAACAGTGATCGAGAAGAAAGGGGAGAACTACATTGTTTCTCTTCCGAAAGGAGTTAGAGCAAATCCCTTTGTAGAAATTGGAGTGAATTATCCAGGTATGAGTGTTCAAGAGCATAACTGGCATGCACATGCACAGCTATCGACCCGTAGACTTAAGTATAACGGCAAAGAGTTCGAAGACTATAAAGCTACAGATCTAATGCCTGTGGTTATGAAGGGGAAAGTCGTTGAAGGTCTTGACGTTGGAAAGTTATGGGCTCAGCATCAAAATGAATTCTTTCTCTCAAAAGGATTAGCCTTACGAGTTGAAGATAATGGGTTGATAGCTCAGGAGCATTTAGGCCCAGTTCGGATGAGAGGACGAGCTTATGCTCTTTTAGAAGAGCATGAAAAACGGCTCGAACTTAACGCTTTAGCATCAAGTGATCCAAAAAATATTCTAGAGGCCCTTACAGATAGACAGAGCGTTTTTACTAAGGACGATGTTGAACGTTTCATTCTAAAACATACTCCAGCTGATAAAGTTCCTGAAGTGACTGAGCTTTTTTGGAAGCAAGAAGAGCTCGTGCATCTTAGAGATAAAAAGACTTTAGAGTTCGTCTCAAAATTTACTTCAAGAGCTGTTTTAAATGAAGAAAGGCAAATCTTGAGGTTGGCGGACCGTATCTATGAAAAACCTACAAAAAACATACCAGAATCGATTCAAGAACAGTTTGATAATACACTGACTAAAGAGCAAAAAAGCGCGTACAAGAATATTTTAAATGGTAAAGGTCTGTGCTGCGTTCAAGGATATGCTGGTGTAGGGAAAAGTTATCTTTTACAAGCTTTGAAGAATGCATATGAAGAGAGAGGTTTAAAAGTTCGAGCCTTTGGTCCTGATAATGCTACAGCCAATGTCCTTAATGAAAAAGGCTTTTCGAATGCAGAGAATCTTTATCGATTTCTATATAGTCAGAAGCATGGGTTGAGAAATATACATAAAGGGTTCGAAGTTTGGGTCCTAGATGAAGCAGGAAAATTAGGGAACAAACCGCTGCTAGAATTTCTAAAACTTGCAGAAAAAAAAGGAGTAAAAGTTGTTCTCGCGGGAGACAGTAGTCAATTGCCTTCAGTTCAAAGGGGAGGGGCTTTTAAGTTTTTTTCTACAAGGTATCAAACAGAAGTATTAGAAGATATTCAGCGACAAAAGGATGAACTTGCTAGATCTATGGCTAAAGATCTGGCAATAGGAAAAGCTGGATCAGCTTTAGATAAGCTTTCTGCTATGGGATCGATTAAGTGGGCCCCGACTAAGAAAGAAGCTATGGAAGATCTTGTCATAAAATGGGCAATTGACCATCGAGATACAGAAAAAAATGGATCTAGAAATGCATTTGATAGCAGCATTATCGTGGCTCATACAAATTCGGAAGTACGTGCCCTTAATGAAATGGTTCGACTTGTACGAAAGCAAAGAGGAGAGATTAGTTCTAGAGAATTTAGATGCGAGGTAGTCTCTGGGGACCAAGATAAAGCCTCAATTTTTATCAGTGAAGGAGACCGTGTCGAATTTCGAAAAAAAGACCGTGAACTAGGTGTTAGTAACGGAGACATGGGGGTTTTGGTGCGAGCAGAAAAAGATGAATTTGTTGTTGCGATTCAAGAAAATGGAAAGAAAACTCGCATGGCAAGATTTGATCCAAGTAGATATAGAGGATTTCAGTTGGGGTATGCATCGACTGCTCAATGTGTACAGGGGAGAACCGTTGATCGGGCCTATATTCTTCATTCACCCTATCTCAATCAACAAATGGCTTATGTCAAGCTGACAAGGCATGTTGACAATGTTACTTATTTTGTATCCAAAGAAGAAGCCTCAACTCTTTCTGATCTAAAAAGACAGGCTTTACGAGATGGCTCTAAAAGTGGAGCTTATTGTTATACAGACACCGAAGAAATCGAAGAAAAGTTCCTCCTTCAAAAGAAGGAGTTTGATATTGAAACGCTTAGAAACTCAGATGAGTTTAAATCTCGTTTTAAGGGAATAACTCTTCGAGCTTGGGAAGAAGTAAAGGGAAGAGCTCTAGATTTTATTGGGATAAAGCAAGACCGATCCCAAGACTCAGTTTTTTTTAGTTTCAAAGGAGATAACGTAACAACCTCTAGAGGAATCGTTCGCGAAATTTCTGAAGAAGAACTTAAAAAACTATGCATTATAGCCACAGAGGCTACCGAGAAAGTCTCTCCTGAAGAAGTGGTAGAAAAGATCTTTCGTCAAGACCGAACTATTGCATTAAATAAAGAAATGATTAAGATGGGAAACAAAGAAATCGAAATTGAAAAAGACCTGTATGACCAAAAAACAAATCCATCAGACTTTACTAAGAGCCTCGAGAAGAGTGCTTTTACATGGAAAGACCTGCCTAAAGAAGAAAGAAAAAAACTCAGCTCTTACTTCGCCGCTGCTTCAAAAGCCTCTGAGCTTAGAGAAGTTGCCCAAATCGAGTGCGGAGAAAGCTTAGAAAACGTTTCTCAATCTCTTCACTATCAAAAATGGCAGAAGTCTTGTGCTCTTAGGAATGAATATGCTTATCAATTGAAACCTTTCTTAGCTAAAGCCGAAAGTAGGAAAGTTTTAGCAGATAAATCTCTCTACTATATCGAAACTCATGCAAAAAAACATGAGGACATTTTGAAAACTCAAGAGAATAAAGCTCTTGAGGCAGAAAAAATGAAAGATCTCAATCATCAACTTGTCTTCCATATTGAACCGCTTCTATACAAGCTGTTTCCTGATGGGCCAAGCAAAAAAACGGGAAGAGAGTTTCGTTTTGGGGCAAAAGGCTCTCTCTTAGTCAATCATACAGGTGACAAAGCTGGACAGTTTTATGATTTCGAAAGAGGGGAAGGTGGTGGCTTGCTTAAGCTAATTGGTAGAGAGCTTAAATTAGATAAAGTAGAAGCTCGCAAATGGGCAGCAGAATTTTTAGGGATTGTGAGTGAAATTAAGCTGCCCGGTTCCTTTAACAAACCAAAGTCCACTCCTGAGAAAGACTCTACTTGGGTAAGTATCAAGCCTGACCCTAAAATTCCAGCGCCAAAGTTTGAAAACCATGGGAAATTGCACTACTACTACAAAGAAGTCATGCGACATGCTTATCACGATGAAAAGGGGGATCTTCTCTATTACGTTCTACGACTTCAAAACAAAGAAGACCTCTCGCAAAAAAGTACTCCTCCTCTCAGCTATGGCTATTATAAAGATAATTCCGAAAAACTCATATGGGAACTTCGAGGTTATAAAGATGACCAAGGGAAGAAACCCCTCTACAACTTACACCATTTAATGGAAAAGCCCCTAGCTCCTGTTCTTGTTGTTGAAGGGGAGAAAACAGCAGACAAGGCTTTAGAGAAGTTTCCGGATGAAAATTTCGTCTGCATCACATGGTCTGGTGGTGCAAAAAACGTTGATAAAACAGATTGGAGTCCACTCTTCGGAAGAGAAGTGGTCGTATGGCCTGATAACGATGAGGCGGGCTTTAAAGCAGCAGCTCAAGTCTGCGATGAATTGAAGAAGGTTTGTGCTTCTAAAATTTGTATGGTTGAAAGACCTCAGCTTTTTGCAAAGCTTCCTGAAAAGTGGGACTTAGCAGATCCTCTTCCAGAAGGAATTGACTCTTCTTCTCTATCATTTCATTTAATGGATAATCGAAAAGACCTTCTTCAAAATTTTGTCACTGAGAAAATAGGATCTGATCAAAGTAGTACAACCGAAAAGTTAAGAATAGGTTATCTTCTCTATCATTTTGAAAAAAGAATAGAAGGGAAGATTCAAGAAGAACTATCTCAGGATCTATCACTATCTCAAAAAGAACAGATTTGGAGAAAATATGGAATGCAAGCCATTGACCTTTTGCAGCAAAAAGACGAAATTTCGAAAGAAATTTGCAGCGATCCTCAAGTGAATGCCTCTGGGAAACTAGCTGAAAGACTCACCTTCCAAATGCAGCTTTTTAATGCGAAGCATGGACACCCACCAAAAAGTCATCAAATCTTGCAGATGAAGGAAGCTATTCTTGAATTTACGAAAGATATCAGTTTCATTAAAAACAGTTGTGCCGATCAAGATGTCAAAGACCTCGCAATTGATCGAAGCCTTGAGCCTGTTTGTGAGAAAAAACTTAAGGGATATGAAGTCTCGAAAGATGAGAGACATTCATTCGAATGTGCAGTTCGCAAGGAAACTGTAGCAATTTCCAAACAAAGAGAATTGGAAGTCATTCAAAACCAAACCTTGGCAAAACAAAAGTCTCTTGAGATTTCAAGAGGACCAGACCTATCTTTATAGGAGAAAAAGTCATGCATACTATTTTAGAAGACAGCAATTGGGAAGAGAAAGTTGAAACCTTTTTAAGAAAGGCTTACTTTTCCGGAGAACGAATGATTCTTAGAGGAAAAGAAGGAGTCAGCGCGGCTCTTGTTCCTTTAGAAGACTTAGAAATCCTCGAAGAAATTGACCCCTGAAATGAAAGATTTCTCGGCACTAATTAAATAATAAGCTGAAGCTAGGAATGTAATGGAGTCTTCTGACTCTTTTGTGTTTGAGAAGAATTGACACTTAGGAAAATTTGATGCATAAAAATTACTCTTTAAAATTTTCTGAGCTCTTTATAAGTAAAAGGCAAACTAGGAGATTTATTGAAAAAATTAATCATCACTATAAGTTTGCTTTTTACCTTAGCAGTTGATTTAAATTTTAAATCTTTAATTTTTCAGAAAACCCAATCCTTAGTTATGGATACAGCCTACCAATTGGCATATTGGTATTGTATCCAATGCGGAGGAACCAATTCAGATGATGCAACATCATGTAGGTTTTGTGGAAGGTCTCGTTAACTAAGTTTTAAACTTCAACGCTTCAAAACTGCCTGTAATAAAAAGAGCGGTAAAAAAACACCCTCAATATTTGAGCTTAAATTGAATATTTCAAAACGATTAGATAGATTGGATTCCTGAAGGGTTGTGTTGAAAAAATACACCTAAGTCACTGATGTTCTGTAAATGCTTTCACAGATTATCAGTGACTTAAGTAGATTTATTCAACAACACCTTCCTGAAGGCTCCCATGCTGGTACATGACGAGTAATCACTCTTCAATCTGAAATGATTAAAATATCATCATTTTAACCCATCCAAAAAGAGAATGCGGAGCTCGTCATGCTAAAGATTGACTTCAAATACGCTTCCTTGGAAAATTGGCCATAAAAACTAACACTTTAGAGGAAATAATGGCCAAGAAAAATAATGAAAGCTTCATGAAACCGATGACTGTAAGCAAGGAACTTAGTGAAGTTATAGGATCAGGGCCCATGCCAAGGACACAAGTTACAAAAAAAATTTGGGACTATATCAAAAAACACAAAAGACAAGATCCTGAAAATAAAAGAAATATCATTCCAGACGAAAAATTAGCGAAGGTCTTTGGAAGCAAAATGACAATCAACATGTTTGAGATGACTAAGAAGGTCAACAAGCATCTTTCGTAAATGAATGAGAAATCTAACGACCATTGGGTATCTCAGTTTTTGCTAAACCCGTTCGTAAGGGAAGGGAAGCTTTATATATATATGATAAGGCAAGCAAGCGACGTATAAGACGGCCTACAAAATCTATTTGCTGCGAAAAAGGATTCACCACCTACGAAAGATTTGGATACTCAAAACTTAGACAGCCCTTTAAAGAAAGTGGTTTTGCTGAACCTAAATTCATCGTTGCTGAAGACCTTAAAGACTTTTTTGAAAGAGAAAAGATAAGAGGAGTGGAATTTGAACCAATGACAATGCCATAATATATCTGCTGTTACAAATTACGGTCTAACCATGAATATTCTTCCTCTCGTCATTACTTTCTTGTTGATTTTCGGGGCTATTTCTATTGGGTTTCTATCGAATCTTCACTCCGACAAGAAAGAGTCGGAATCATACATAGGATCGTTGAAAGCTCTAAGAAATTTACAAAACATGCATGAAGATGCTGAGTTTGAGAGAATCGCAGCATCTGATGAAAGCCTATTTGAAACTTTAGGCGATGATGAGAAGCTTCCAATTCGATATTTCAGAGAAACGAGATTTGAATCTCCAAAAGGAAGAGTCAACCTATATCTTCTAAGCAAAACCTCATCCCAATCCAAGCTTTTATATCAAATAGCCTCAACATATATTCATGAGGTTTACAAAAATATGCCATCTCTTAATGACAAACTTAGAGAAGATTTTGCAACACAGGTTCTCGATGGAATATTAGCAGCTGAAACTAAGTATTATAAGTCAAAGAAAACATACTTGAAGCTGGAAGACATTGAATTTGAAGATCCAGATTTACAACATCTCTATTTAAAAATGCTTAGGGGAACGAACACCTATGATCTAAAGAAAAAAGAAGGTTATCCTTCGTTTCTTCGTCTGTTTTCATTCATTGAAGACAACGCAAAACCGATCTATTATCAATTTGCCTCGTCTCCTTTGCTTGAGGCTATGTTTGGGAAAGAGATCGCAAAAGCGGTTGAAGAGAAAGAATTTGAGTTCCAAAAAGAGTATCCTGAAAAGGAAAAGGAATTTGCACTCTCAGAAAATTCCTTAAGAGAGTTGATCTTCTCTGGTCAGGACAAAGTTCCTAAAACGATAGAGCTTATAGATTTTTCGAGCTTTTCTAAGAAAGACACTCCTCCTCGGGCCTATACAGACACCAAAACCAACATCACTAGAAGGTCTGCTCTTTAGCTTTTTACTCACGTCTTGCATAAAAAGTTTTTTTGATTGTTTTTGGCAATATTGATAAAATGCTAATGCCTTTACCTTCTCCTATTTGTGTTGCATAACTCGCTAAAAAGTGCTCATTTTTAGATCTTAAATTAGAGACTCTTAACCTAGTTTACCTTCAGGCACTGAATTTTCAAAACTGGAGTTATACAACACACCTCCGCTACTCATCCAAAAACAATTTGTTCAATATCAGCAAAATCATTAAAATAGACTGCTAAAACAAAAGAAATTATTTGATTATCAGTTATTTTGAGATTAATTATGACTAGTAGCATAGAATCTGTAAGTGATTGCCTTCCAGCAGAAGGATTTTCCCTTGGATATGAAATAAACTTAGACTCGAAGCAAGCAAGTTATCAAGAAGAAGTCCTCTCTTCTCCTCAAGATCAAACAACTAATGGCTTGCAACGTTTGATTGAAGAAGAGGTTCGATACTGTGCATCAATGCCTCATCTTCAACATATCAAAAAAACTCAAGCAGCGTTGGAGTTGTGTAAGAAATTTGAATCTTTGATCGAGAGCAAGACCGATGATTACAATGATTATGAAGTGTCTAGTCTATTACAATTTCTATCTGAAAAAATTGCTCCTTATGACCCCGAAAAAGCCCTTGAGTTACTTAAAAGATGCCCCTTTGACCAAAATAGAACGAAGGAATACATCGAAATATCAAAGTATCAGAATATTATAGATGCTGAAAAGACATTGAAAAAAGCTCGAGAAGGACTGATTTCCTTCCTAGTGGGGGACTTTGACTACATTGGTAGTTGGTACTTTCCGCATGTGCAAAAGCTCTCTTTAGCATTGTATAACGAAGAAAAGAACCGTGGACTTTTAGATCTTAATGATACTTTCGTAGACTTTTTGAAATCTCTTGAAGTAAACCCTTCTCTCTTAGACGAGATCAAGTACCCTAAAAGTGTCAACGTGACAATCCGGGTTCTTCTTCTTATGCACCAGTCCTCTGCGATCATTAAAGATCGCATTATTAAAGAACATGATTCTTTTATGAAAGATTTCGCAAAGTGCCCTCCGCTTTATGTTCGTTATCTACCTACTTTAGCTGCAATAGAAGGACATGCAAAACTTCCTCAGGCATTAGAAACATTAGAAACATTCTGGCAAACTGTGACTGAACCATATCAGGGTATTCAGATGCTAAAGGTACAAGTTACTGACCCTTATTTTTCTAAAACTGTAGAGAAAAGCGTGTCAAAAATTCTTGAGCTGATTGAAAATGCAGATGAAGATGATGAGGATAGTGATGTCGACTATTCTGATACGTTTGATGTTTTACTCGAAAATAATTATCTAGAATTGGCACAACGTGTTTTGTCATTAATGACCGATGAATACGATGTTTTTAAAGCAATGGTTGCGTTATATGAGTCTCAAATCTCTCAAGAAGGTTTTGATGTTGAACAAGCTCTAAACTCTCTAATAGCTCAACAAGAAGAACTTCCCGCAAAGTATTACAACACTAGCTGTGTTACAATATTCGAGTTTGCTGCCAAATATCTAGGATTTCTAACAGCAATAAAATATATCAAATATCTTGATGCTGCAAAAGAGAGTTACATGGATAGTCCTTGGAAATTCTATCAAATTTGGGAAATTCTTGATATTGAGCGAAAATATAACCTGCCTGGAGCTAAAGAAACCCTTTCATTTATAAAGTCCCTTCAAAAATACGGCGTAATCTCAGACTTTCCTCCATTTGAGTTCTTGGTTTCGGAAGAGTTTTCTCAACTTCAGAAGTCCGCAGAAGTTGCTCATTAACCCTTTGTAGGTGTCTTACATAACTCTCCAATCGAAAGAATCAAGGAAATGGAGTTTTTTCGATTTGCCTTTCTTCATAGAGACCTTAAAAGGACTTTAGATTGCAAAAATTTGTTTTAATCTCGAAAAATTGATACGGAAGATTTATACTGATAAATAATATAAAAGGAGTAAGTCCATAGAAATGAAAAAACTACCCATCGGAATTCAAAGCATTGAGAAAATCCTTGGAGAAGGTGAGTACCTATATGTCGACAAGACAGGTTTTATCAAGAGCTTAATTGACGAGGGCGCTCCTTATTTTTTCATGTCTCGTCCTCGAAGATTCGGAAAATCTCTTTTTTTAAATACCCTAGAAGAAATTTTTAAAGGAAACAAAGAGCTTTTTCGAGGTCTCCAAATTTATGAAAGTGACTACGATTGGCAAGAATATCCTGTTTTGCATTTTGATTTTGCTCAAATAGCTAGTAGCACCATTGAAGAATTTAATGCTGGGTTGAAGGCAGAACTAGAGAGAATGGGAGCATTGTACGGAGTTTCTGTTGAAGGCCCTTCTGTGCAATTTCAATTAAAAGTATTAGTCGAAACGCTATCAAAACAGAATCGAGTCGTTGTTTTAGCCGATGAATATGATAGTGCGATCATTAACAATCTTAAAGACCCTGAGCTAGCCGAAAAAAATCGCGACCTTCTAAGGGGATTCTTTGGGACTCTTAAAGGGCTCGACAAACACCTTAAATTTACATTTACAACAGGTGTTAGCAAGTTTTCTCAAGTTTCCCTCTTTTCGGGCCCTAATAACTTAACAGACATCACCATGGACCCTAAATATGCAGGAATGATGGGTTACACAGAAGCAGAGATGAGAGTTACCTTTCAAGACTATATTGAAGATATAGCTAAACAAAGAAGTAAACAGAAGGTTTTGATCTCTGAAGAAGAACTCTTAAATGAAATCCGAAATTGGTATAACGGTTACAGATTTTCAGAAGGGGAGACTTGCGTTTACAATCCATTTTCCACCTTGAAGTTTATGCAAAACAAAAGACCTAAAACCTATTGGTATAGTTCGGGAACACCTTCTTTTTTGATTGATGAGTTAAAAAAGCATCCAGAGTCGATGGTATCTCTAGATGGTACAACTGCCACTGAAGAAGAGCTCATGGACATCAGTCGTTTGGACAAGATCGATTTAACGGCTTTGATGTATCAAACTGGCTACTTCACCATTAAAGACTATAACCCCATCTCAAAGAAATACTCTATTGGGCTTCCCAATGAAGAAGTGCGATCTGCTTTTATTAACTCTCTTGTACAGAATTTTACTCCTATCACTAACCTAAGATCTTCTCAAGAGACCGTAAAGGCTCTAGAAGAACATAAGCCAAGTCTTCTATTTAAGCAGATAGAAATAGGCCTTTCTAGCTTTGCATATCAAGTCTTTGTAGATGCGAAAGAACGCACATATCAGGCTATGCTCTTATCAATGCTATATGGAATGGGTTTTGACCCTTTGTCTGAGAGAACTACAAACACGGGGCGCATTGATGTTGTATTAGAAGTTCCTAAAACGACCTATATCCTGGAACTTAAACTTAACGATAGTGCAGATAAAGCTCTTAAACAAATCCACGAAAAGCAGTACTTCAAGCCCTATCTTCACAAAGGCAAACAAATCATCATCATAGGGGCCAACTTCTCCTCAGAACTTCGTAATATTTCAGAATGGAAAGGCGAACTTCTTTCTGAATCAGGAGAAAAAATCAAAGAGATCCTCCCCGAATCAGGGGACTAAAACACCTGACTTTCGCAACGTCTGATAATCAACATTATGTTTTGTAAATTACTTATAATGAACTCTTTAAGTGGGATAACAATTACTCTTTATGGATTAAGCTGAAATGTGTCACAGTCTCGCAATTACAGAGTAAAACCTTAGAATTCCTAAAATTGCCTCTATATCGACCTTGAAGCCTACGATAAAGACAAAATGAAAAACTATGGATATGTTGTAAGACTTTCGACCTATGGTTCCCCAGGTATTATTATTGATTCTCACCAAAAAAAACATTCTCCGAGCTGGCCATCTGATTATAATGGTGCTCGCGGATCTATATTTCCCTTAAATATTACCAATGACCACATAGTTGAAATTGCTGAAACTCTTCCTAAAATGCGTGCACTATTTAACACCCCAGGTCCCGTTCCAGGTCCCAAAAAAAAGATATACTGGGAACTAGAAAAGGGGGTTTTCAGTAATGCTTTATACAAAAAGCTGACTAATCCCCCGGGAAAATACGGTAGAAATGGGGTGCCTGTTAAAAAAATAGAAATCGACTATGCCTGGGAAGCGAGTAAAAACTCTTGGGAAGTTCACTTCAACCCTGTGTATTAAAAAACGCTCTTGGGGTATGTGCATAATACGTGTAAAAAGTAGTCACTTTATATTCTTTCCTTCGGAACCAACTAATTTTCAATCGATACAACATCAGCAAGAAAGTTCCTTTTCAGAGGGTTGTTGCATAACTCAGATTTGAGTTATGCAACACACCTAATTAGATCTATTTTTTTATCTTTCTTCACTTTATTTATATTATAAAAATTTCTTTTGATGATATGGATGAAAATAATGAGAATTATATTCAAATATGCCTATGGAAAAAAATAAGAAAAAAAGTTGGTGGAATGTTTCTGTTTCTGATCTCACTGCTGACCTGCAGTCTGATCTAGAAAACGGACTAACTAACGAAATTGCTGCAGAAAGACTCAAAGAGTACGGAAGTAATGTTCTGCCAGAAGCAAAACCTCCTTCTTTGATCCTTCTTTTCTTAAATCAATTTTCCAACTTTATCGTTTGGCTTCTCATCGCAGCTGCGATCATATCAGGGGTTTTAAATGAATGGATTGATGCGATAGCAATTGCTGTCATTATAGTCCTCAATGGCATCATAGGTTTTGTTCAAGAGTTAAGTGCTCAAAAATCTATATCTGCATTAAAGAAATTATCTATCCCTACATGCAAGGTCATGCGGAATGGAAATCTGATTACCATCGAAACAAAGAACTTAGTCCCAGGAGACCTCGTTATCCTCGAAGCGGGGGATATTATTCCTGCAGATGGACGTATCGTCGATTACATACAATTATCGACTCAAGAAGCAATATTGACAGGAGAGTCAAATCCTGTTCATAAAATCTCAGCGCCTATCAGTGATGAAAAAATGGCCATAGGTGATCGGAAAAATATGGGATTTATGGGAACTATTATAAGCACTGGTAAAAGATCTTTAATTGTCACAGAAACAGGGGGCTCTACAGAGCTTGGAAAGATTGCTTCACTTCTTCGGACACAAGAAAAGCAACTGACTCCCCTCCAGATAAAATTGCAAAAGTTAGGTCATAAACTTGTCTTTTTTTGCTTAGGGATTGTGGGTGTTGTGTTTCTCATAGGGTATCTGAAAGGGTTCTCTTTTGTTGATCTTTTGCTGATTTCAACAAGTCTTGCAGTAGCAGCCATTCCTGAGGGGCTTCCCGCTATTGTTACGATAACCTTAGCGATTGGTGTGCGGAAAATGGCAAAGCGGAGGGCGCTTATCCGAAAGCTTCCTTCTGTAGAGACTCTTGGATGCTCAACCGTTATTTGTACAGATAAGACGGGGACTCTTACTAAAAATGAGCTATGCGTTAAAAAAATTTGGACCAACGAAGAATGGATTGAAGTCTCTGGAACAGGGTATGATCCTGAAGGAGATTTTGTTTTACAATCTAAGAAAATAGAATTCACATCAGATCCGAGCTTTATGAAACTCCTTGAAATTGGAATGCTCTGCAACAATGCTTCTTTAACCTATTCTGAGGGTGATTGGAAGATTGTGGGAGATCCGACGGAAGCCGCTTTGCTTGTTTTGGGTAAAAAGGGTCATTTGGAAAAGGAAGGACTAGATAAAAGCCACCCTTTCATCACAGAAATTCCCTTTGATTCAGAACGAAAAAGAATGAGTGTTGTTAGAAGCTCTGATCAGGGAAAAGTTCTGTATGCTAAGGGCGCGCCAGATATTATTGTTGACTTGTGTGATAAGATCTTATTTCAAGGAAATACTATTGAGCTCAATGAATCGCATCGCGCTAGAATTGTTGAAGCCAATCAGGAGTTAGCTTCCAAGGCTCTTCGTGTCCTTGCCCTGGCTTTTCGTGAGCTACCGGAGGAACATCAGTCTTCAGAATCTATTGAAGAGAAACTTATATTTGTTGGGCTTATAGGGATGATTGACCCACCACGCCCTGAGGCAAAAGAGGCTATGACTCACTCTGAAGAGGCCGGCATTTTTCCTGTGATGATTACAGGAGATCATAAAGATACAGCGACTGCAATAGGAGCAGAACTTGGTTTGTCCAAGGAAAAACTGCAGGCGGTTACCGGAAAAGAATTAGATAACTGGGATGAAAATAAGCTCGAAGAAAATCTTACCCATACCTGTATCTATGCACGCGTTTCAGCAGAACATAAACTGCGTATAGTCAAAGCATGGAAACGAAAAGGAGAGGTTGTAGGAGTTACTGGTGATGGGGTGAATGATGCCCCTGCCATGAAAGAAGCTGATATCGGCATAGCTATGGGAATTAAGGGCTCTGACGTTGCCAAAGAGACCGCAGATATGATTGTTACCGATGACAATTTTGCTTCGATCGTTCAGGCGATAGAGGAGGGACGAGGTATTTATGATAATATTTTGAAGTTCGTTAATTATCTCCTTTCTTCCAATATGGCCGAATTATTGATTATTTTTGCAGGAATTGCTTTGGGGTTTAAAGATGCGCAAGGCAATCCTTTTCTTTCTCTAATGCCTGTTCAGCTTTTGTTTTTAAATCTTTTGACGGATGGATTTCCGGCTATTGCTTTTGCCATGGATCCAACCGATCCTCAAGCAATGAAAAAACCTCCTAGGAGACCAAATGAACAGATCTTATCTGTGCACACTTTTTTTCGGTTATTCCTTATTAGCGTGGTCATTGCAATTGGGACTCTCGGGGCTTGTCATTTTGGGTTAAGAGAAAGCGCTAAGCATGCGCAAACGATGGCTCTAACTACTTTAGTTGTTGTTGAATTAGTAAGAGTTCAGATGGTGCGTATGCCTTATCATATCAGCTTTTTTTCAAATCGATGGCTACTTATGGCACTTGGTAGCTCATTACTGCTTCAAGTGGCGGTTGTTTACTTGCCCCCTTTGCAAAAAGTCCTTGGTACTGTAGCACTGGGATTAATCGATTGGGGAGTCATTTTGGGTATTGCTGTACTCATATTTTTCCTTGGGTCTCTAATAAACTGGCTGTTAGGACGAAAAAAAATATGAAACGAATCATTTGCCTATGTCTTTTGAATATAAGCATCCTCTTTGCTGAAGAAGCCGAGATTTTTTCGCCCTTGCGTTTGGAAAGCCTCATTCAAGACGTTCTTAAGAGAAATCCAGATCTTGCTGCCACAAAAGAGAGAATAAAAGCTGCAGAGTTTTTTCAAAAAAGAGTACAGATCCTAGAAGATCCTGAATTTACAGTGATGCGCCATGATCAGCCCTTTGGCTCTACTTCCAACAGCCCCTTTACACCAAAGACGCGCTACACAGTCACACAAGAAATCCCCTTTCCAGGGAAATTGTCTCTAAAAGGGAAGATTGAAGGACAGCAGGTGGCATTTCTTAAAAGCGAAAATATAGCCACTATGCAAGATTTGATTCTGGAAAGCAAAAGACTATTTTATCAGCTCTACTATTATGATACAGCTCTAGAAATTAATGAGTTTAATCGAAGTATTATTTCAGAATTTGTTCAAATAACCTTTGCCCTTTATCGAGCTGGAGAAGACAGCTTTTCTGAAGCAGTAAAAGCTCAAGTGGAATTGCAATGGCTCGATGATGAAAAACTCAAGCTAATAGCCACAAAAGATCGATTACTGTCGATGATCAATGCTATTTTAAATCGTGATGCCTTTGAAACCATAGGAACACCAGAAGCTCTTTTTACCCCTCAACTTTCTTTAAATCATACATTATTAAAGTGGAATTCTTCTCAACACAATCCTGAGATCAAAGGAATCGAATCGAGGATTGGAGAACAAAATTTTCGGAAGGACTTGGCAAAAAGGGAATATTTCCCAAATTTTATCATAGGGAGTCGTTTTGATCATATATTGGGAAGTAATGATACGGCATGGGGTGTATCGGTAGGAATTAATATTCCTCTATGGATTCCTTGGAAACAAAGAAGAGATGTTCAAAAAGCAAAAGCATTGGCAAAAGCATACGAAGATGATCTGGAGGGGCTGAGATCAACAATCAATGGCCGAATTCGAGAAATTCTTGCTAAAGTTGATTCCCTTAATGAACGCATTTTACTGTTAGAATCTGGGATTTTACCAAAAACCTTAGAAAGCCTTGAGTCAGGGAAGGCAGATTATCAAGCCGGAAAAGGGGGTTTTTTAACTCTTTTGGACACCATTCGTCAATATTATCAGTATCAACTAGATTTCGAGCTAGCAAGGGTAGAACGCGAAATTTTCCTTGCAGAATTAGAAAGAACCATAGGTATCAATCTGGGAGAAATACAGTGAAACCCTTAATCATTTACTTATTTTTTACGGTACTCTTTACGAGCTGTTCGAAAAGAGACCATGATACCTATGAAAACTCAAAAAAATCTAACGAGAATAAAAAAAGCGAGCAATCCACCACAATTGTTATTGAGTCCTCTCGCCTTCAAATGTATGGGATTACAACAGAGCTCGCTCAAGTAAGAGATCTAGTCCGCTCTATCAGGACAGTTGGCATTGTAGCAGTAGATGAGAGAAAGATTTTTAAAATCCAAACGAAAATAACAGGGTGGATTGAAAAGCTCTACGTTGATTTTACAAATAAGCCTGTTTTTGTTGATGCCCCTCTCTTCACTGTTTATAGCCCAGAATTATATGCCACTCAAGAGGAGTATCTTTTGGCGTTAAGCGGGTCAGAGAAAATTCCTAAAGGGATGTTTGCTGAAGAGCTTAAACAGTCTAATAAAGATCTTTTGCAGGCGGCAAGAGAGCGGATGGAACTTTGGGATGTCCCAATGGTAGAAATCTCAAGACTACATGAAACAAAAAAACCCTCATATGATTTAACTTTCTTTTCTCCCGTTACTGGAATCGTATTAGAGAAAAATGCCTATTCTGGAATGAACGTGGGTCCTGGTATTAATCTTTTCACGATAGCAGATCTTTCTTGGGTTTGGGTTTTTGCGGATATTTATGAACAAGATATTTCGCTTATGAAACTCGGTCAAGACGTTAATTTTTCTATCACAGCCTTTCCAGATCTTCATTTTAAAGGTTCGATTTCCTTTATCAATTATGTCATTGATCCTAAAACACGCACTCTTAAAGTTCGTATTGATGTCGATAACCCCTCATATCTTCTTAAGCCTGAAATGTATGGAGTTACAGAGCTACAAGTGAATATGGGAAGATCGCTGGCGATTCCTCAAAATGCAGTCATTGAGACAGGTCTTAGAAATCTGATCTTTATTGAAGAAGATATTGGACGTTTTGTCATGAGAGAGGTAGAACTGGGGTATTTGGCAGATGGCTACTATCAAGTGCTCTCGGGTGTTAGAGAAGGCGAAAAGGTTGTAACTAACTCACAATTCTTACTCGACTCGGAAAGTCGAATTTCTGGATTTGGCAGCGGAGAGACAAGGCAACGAGGAGATCATTAGCGAATGATCGCAAAAATCATTGAATGGAGCGCCAAGAATCGCTTTATCATCTATGTGATTACGGTGCTAATGCTTATATGGGCTGGTTATGCGATTCGGAACACCCCAATGGATGCGCTTCCCGACCTGTCGGACACTCAAGTGATTATTTTTACAGAGTGGAAAGGTCAAAGTCCCAATTTAATTGAAGACCAGGTGACTTACCCTATCGTTTCTGCTTTTCTTTCTGCACCAAATGTAAAAGTTGTAAGAGGGTTTACAATGTTTGGTTTTTCGTTCGTCTATGTCCTTTTTGAAGAAGGGACTGATATTTATTGGGCGAGAAGTCGAACCTTGGAATATCTTTCCCCCCTTCAGGGACAATTGCCTAAGGGGGTAACTCCAACAATTGGCCCTGACGCTACAGGTGTTGGATGGGTCTTCGAATATGCTCTCATAGATGAGAGTGGTCGGTACAATTTGCAACAGCTCCGCAGTTTTCAGGATTGGTATTTGCGGTACTGGTTGGCAGCAGTTCCAGGAGTTGCAGAAATTGCAAGTGTCGGGGGATATGAAAAGGAATACCAAGTAGAAGTGGATCCTGTTAAGCTCCAATCTTATGGGCTTTCCATCAATCATGTACGCAAAGCCCTTCAAGACTCCAACTTGTATATCGGAGCCCGAGTGATTGAAATGGCTCAACATGAATATGCAGTCAGGGGAAGTGGGTATATCACCGACTCAAAAATGATAGAGCAGGTCGTTGTCGGAACAGACCAAATGGGTAGCCCTGTAACCATTAAAGATCTTTCGCGTGTGCAAATAGGGGGTAATATACGAAGAGGGTTAGCTGAACTTGACGGAAAAGGGGAAGTCGTTGGTGGCATTGTTGTGATGCGCTATGGGGAAAACCCCCTAAAAGTGATTAAGGATATAAAAACAAAGATTAAGCAGGTTCAAAGCGCCTTTCCTCCTGGGGTCAAGCTTGTTACAACATATGATCGTTCCCGATTAATTATTGATTCAATGAAAACTCTTTTTGAGAATATCGGGGAAGAGCTTATTCTTGTCTTTCTTATTATTTATATATTTCTATTTCATTTTCGCTCTTCGCTTGTTTCAATTCTAACCTTACCCGTTGCTGTCATTTTAGCGTTTATTCCGATGTACTATATGGGGCTTTCAGCAAATATCATGTCATTAGCAGGTATTATCATTGCCATTGGAGATGTTGTTGATTCAGCGGTCATTATGACCGAGAATGCCCATAAGAAATTGGAAGAAAATAAGGAAGGCAAGCCTCATTTAGATGTTGTTTTGGAAGCAGCTAAAGAACTCGGTCCAAGTATTTTTGCCTCATTGCTCATCATTGTGATCGGATTTATCCCTATTTTTAGCCTGCAAGCTCAGGAAGGAAAATTATTTTCTCCTCTTGCTTATACAAAAACGTTTGCTGTTGCTTTTGGGGCTTTGTTAGGAATTACCCTAGTTCCCGCCCTTATGATGTCCTTTATCAAAGGGAAAATTCGCCCCTCTCTCTCTAATCCTGTCAATAAAGTTTTGGGATATGTCTATCGCCCTGCATTGCAATTTTGTTTGAACCATCGTAAGACCGTTGTGTGTGGCACTCTTATTCTTATCGTCTCTGCTATCCCTTTTTATCTTAAACTGGGTTCTGAATTTATGCCTCCTTTAGATGAAAAGGATATCCTTTTCATGCCGATTACGACTCCGGGCATTTCAATCGAAGCTGCAAGAGAGTTAGTACAAAAGCAAGATGGGATTTTGTACTCTTTTCCTGAAGTCAAACGTGTATTTGGAAAAGCGGGAAGAGCGGATACTTCCACGGATCCTGCCCCACTTTCCATGATTGAGACGGTTATTCTCCTTCATCCTAAGGATAAATGGAGAAAAGGGATGACAAAGGATAAACTCATTCAAGAGATGAACGAAGCCTTAAACTTCAAAGGAGTCCAGAATGCGTTCACAATGCCCATCAAAGCGCGCTTAGATATGCTCACCACTGGGATTCGAACAGCAGTTGGGGTAAAAGTATTCGGTGATAATTTGGAAACAATCAATCAGATTGGGACTCATTTAGAAACAATACTCAAGAAAGTTCCTGGAACGAGAAGTGTTTATGCTGAAAGAGAGCTAGGAGGATTTTACATTGATTTCATTCCAGACCGCGATGCCCTCGCTAGATATGGACTGACAATCACTGAGGTCATGGGATTTGTACAAAGCGCGATCGGTGGTGAAGATATCACAGAGACGATTGAAGGCAGAGAAAGATATACTGTGAATATTCGATATCCAAGAGGACTTCGCGACGATGTATCTACTCTTAAGCAAGCTCTCGTTCCCATCAACAAGCCAATGGCAAGGATGGAAGATACACAAGAGCTTTCGAAATTTGCCCATGTACCGTTAGGGCAACTTGGTGAAGTTAAGGTTACCATGGGTCCATCAATGATCAAAGATGAAATGGGATATTTTTCAGGATGGGTCTATGTCGATTTAGAGACATCTGATATTGGAGGTTTCGTAGATATTGCCAAACAAGCAGTCGCTTCTGAGCTGAAACTTCCACGGGGGTATTTTCTTAAATGGACTGGTCAATACGAATACCTCGAGAGAATTCAAACTCTCCTTTCCTACATGGTACCTTTGACAATTTTATTGGTATTACTGATCCTTTATATGAACTTCAAAGCTTTTATTCCCTCTTTGATTGTCATGCTTTCAGTTCCCTTTGCTGCGATTGGAGCCATCTTCTTTTTATCCTTCGCTGGGTATAATACTTCTGTAGCCGTTTGGGTAGGAATGATCGCTTTACTAGGCATAGCAGCTCAGACGATTTCCATCATGCTTGTTTATTTAGAAGAGGGTTACAAGAGGTGGGAAACTGATGGAAAAATCCAATCAGCGCAGGACATTATTACCATGACATTATCGCAGGCCACATTAAGAATACGTCCCTTTATGATGGCCATTGGGTTAAATATCATTGGGTTAATTCCAATTATGGTCAGTGATAAGGTGGGATCTGATATTGCAAAACGGATAGCTCTGCCGCTTTGGGGAGGACTTGTTTCCCTCACTCTTCTAACCCTTTTTGTCATCCCTGTTATTTTTGTACTGTGGAAAACGTATGTGTATAAACGAAAAAAAGAATGATTATGAGTCAGCATAGAAAGATTGCTTATTTCTCCATGGAAATTGCCCTAGAAGAAGCCTTACCAACTTATAGCGGGGGACTGGGGGTATTAGCTGGTGATACGATTTTTGCAGCTTTAGATCTTAAAGTTCCCATGATAGCTGTTACCTTGCTCTATCGAAAGGGATATTTTAATCAAAAGTTGGATTCAAAAGGATGGCAAGAAGAAACACCCGTTGAATGGATCATCGAAGAATTTCTAGAAGAGTTGCCAGAGCGAATCACACTAGAGATTGACAATCGCAAAATTCAAGTAAGAGCATGGAAATTTGAAATAAAATCTCTAACTAATTTTAGCATCCCCATTCTCTTCTTAGATACTAATCTTCCTGAAAATACTGAGGGCGATAGGGCCCTAAGCGATTATCTCTATGGGGGAGATGAATACTATCGACTGTGTCAAGAAGTGCTTTTAGGGATAGGTGGAGTGAAAATGCTTCGAGCTTTAGGGTATCAAGATTTAGAGCGCTTCCATATGAATGAAGGGCATGCAAGCCTACTCACTTTGGAACTTCTTGAAGAATCTCGAAAACAATCTGGAAGAGACGCCGTTTCAGAAGAAGATATAGAAAATGTGAAAAGGAAATGTGTATTTACCACGCACACCCCTGTCGCTGCAGCGCATAGTAAATTTCCTATGGAGCTTGTCACCCGCGTTTTCAGTAATCGAGAGGTATTTAGTAGGAAAGATATTTTTTGCTGCGAGGGTGTTTTAAATCTAACCTACCTGGCTTTAAACCTAAGCCATTATGTCAACGGGGTTGCAAAGAAACATGGAGAAACCTCCAATCTCATGTTTGGCCATTATTCGATTGACTCGATTACAAATGGAATCAACATTACAAGATGGGTCTCTCCCTCATTTCAAGCATTGTACGACCGTCATATTCCCTCATGGAAAGAGGATAATTTTAGTCTTCGTTATGCCTTAAATATCCCTAAAGATGGGGTGTGGCAAGCTCATATGCAAGCCAAAAAGGAGCTGATCCAATATGTGAATGAGAATACTAATATTGAAATGAATCAAGATGTGTTAACCATAGGGTTTGCTAGAAGAGCAGCGGCATATAAACGGGGGGATCTTCTTTTCCAAGATATGGAAAGACTCAAGTCTATGGTTAAGGAAAAAGGGAACATCCAGATTATTTTTGCCGGTAAAGCCCATCCACAGGATCAAGAAGGAAAGGAGCTCATTCAAAGGATCTATCGCGCTAAAGAGTTTCTTAAGAATGATGTTCATATTGTGTATCTCGAAAATTACGACTTAGAGCTTGCAAAGTTGATCACCAGTGGAGTGGATCTTTGGTTAAATACCCCACAAACTCCTATGGAAGCTTCTGGAACCAGCGGGATGAAGGCAGCTGTAAACGCAGTCCCCTCTTTAAGTATTTTAGATGGTTGGTGGATAGAAGGTTGCATCGAAGGGATTACAGGATGGTCCATTGCAGATGATAATCAAAAAAATGAATCAAAAAATAACACGCGCGAGGATGCTTTTTGGCTCTATGAAAAGCTTGGAAAAGTAATTATTCCAATGTTTTATGAAGAAAGAGAAAAATTCATTTCTATTATGCAACATTGTATTGCATTAAATGGCTCTTTTTTCAATAGCCAAAGATTGTTACAACAATATGTTTTAAACGCTTATTTTAAATAACAAATTAATGGACCTATTTATATCATTTTTCTAAGACAATGTTCAATGAGATACAGTATCAGTAAAAAAGTTCCTTTTCAACACGATTTTGATAAGAAAAAACCCAAAATATAGGGAAAAAATACCAAAACCAAGACCATTGCCACCACAATAAAAAACATGAGTAATTTTTTTTTGCTCAAGCAAGCGCATTTCTTTTTTTCACGATAAAGCCAAAAACACCCTACCCCAAGAAATAAGATAGCCAAAACAATAAACACCCACCGAAACTTCTCTATCTTAACGGCCAAAACGCTTAAGAAAGAAAGTCCAAACAGCGCAGAAAGAAGCGGTAAAATACAACAGGCTGCGCTTAAAAAGCCAAAACCTATCGAAGCTCCTAAAAATTTCCGATCTTTGTTTTTCATCATATTCCTGTTAGTTCATGACCCATTTATGAGAGGAGGGGAGTAAAGTAGTTTATAGAGAGTTGCACAGCTTCTGGTAAAGTAAATATATACACATTCTCTTTATGCTTTCTCCATTCTTCTGCGACTTTTGCGTTTTCTAAAAAGACCATTTCCCGGCAAATACTTTCGGCAGCACATGAGCCAGGATTTTGCATGCGAATACCTACATGAATATTTGGAAGATTGGTTGCTAGAATTTCTTCTTGGTTAAGTTTGATCTGAATAGGCTTTCTTGTCATAGAACACTCGGAGTCAATGACGGCTTTCTTCTTAAACATGGCACTTATTGCTAACGCATCAAAAGCGCAGACAGCGTAAATGGAATGACCATTGATCGTAACTACATGGGGCGTTTTTTCCGTTGTCATAGGATAAGCGCCCACTATCTCATTTTCCCTATTCAGAATGACTAGATCACGTTCTCCTAAGGTTTTCAAGGTAGCAGCAACGTGATCGCTCCCAACAATATCTGCAATTTCAGAAAGACTTAAAGGTCTACCTTCTTCAGCAAGCATCCGAAGAATCGCTTGATGAACTTGAACATGTTTACTATCAAGACTTTTTTGTCTCTCTACTAGAGAAAGGACTTGGCTAAATTGTTGCAGCATCTTTTTAACTTTTATAGAAGCGCTTTCTTCATGAACCGCAATTTCCCCACTACTTGGCCTAACGACCATGCTAGAGCAGCAAGAGAGCTTATGAATGTCTTGAGTAAATCCAAGAGCTGCTAACTTTACCCCTTCTGAAAGCGTCAAATAAGGGTAAAACATAGCTGCGAGATCTCTTGTAGTTGTTTTATTTTTGATGGCACCAACAATTTGCATGAGGAGCTCACTTCCTTCAGGTGCCAAAATACGGGCGCCGATCAGAAGATCTGTATCTTTATCCCGTATCAGTTTGATAAATCCTCGTGCATCGCGCGCGGCTATGCTCCTTGGAACTTGGCTAAGTGGCAAAACAGAGACTTGAAAATTTATCCCTAGTGTTTGAGCCATCCTCTCATCTAATCCAACTCCTGCAACTTGTGGATCAGTAAAAATGACCCAAGGAAGCGCAGAGTAGTCTCTTAGCTCAGGAGAAGAGCCTAGAGCATTTTGAGCAGCTAGCCCTCCTTCATAGGCCGCTGTGTAGACAAACTTTGGCTCTCCAATCACATCACCCGCTGCATAGATCCCTTCAATGCTCGTCCTTAGCATGTCATCTACTTTGATAAAGCCATTGTCATCACGTTCTACACCGACTTTTTTAAGACCCATTTTTCTCGTATTAGGAGCCGTTCCTGTCGCAACCAAAATTTTCTCAGCAGCAAAAGTTTTTACAGCTCCACCCACTTCAACGGAAAGAGCATGAAGCCCTTCGTTTTTAAAAGCCCCTCTAATCTGAACTCCTGTCACAATGTTGATTCCTTCGCTTCTCAGATATTCCGTTAAAGCTGCCGTTAAATCTTCGGTCTCGTTGGGTAGGATACGGGAGGATCTTTGTAAAATAGTCACTTTTGTTCCCATGCGAGCAAACATCTGAGCACACTCAAGAGCAATATACCGCCCTCCGAGGACAATCATGGACTTAGGAAGCTCTTCAAGCTCAAAAGCAGAAGTAGAAGTCAAGTATCCTGTTTCTTCTAGCCCAGGAATAGGAGGAATATAAGGATGCGTTCCTGTGGCAATTAAAATCCGATCGGCTTCTATAGGAGTGGAATTCACCTCAACAACATTTTTGCTCAAAATTTTTGCCTTTCCAGAAATGATTTGAATATTGTCATTTCCCGAAATCACATCGAGATATTTTGCTTGTCGGAGCCCCTCAACAAGAGCTCTTTTTTGTTCGATCACCGCTTTAAAGTCTGTCACATCAGCGTGGGTTTCTATTCCATCAAAATGACTTTTGCTCGCCCTATGAACGGTTTCGGCTCCTCGAATGAGAGTTTTTGAGGGAACACATCCCACATTAACACAGGTGCCCCCAATGGGGAGGCCTGAATTGATAATTGTTGCACGCGCTCCAAGAGAAGCTGCGTTTAATGCTGCTGAAAAAGCAGCAGAACCTCCACCAATAATCACAAAGTGGAGTTGTTTTTGGACAGTGGAACAACATGAAGACATCATTTTTCTCCTATTTATTTTCTAATTCATTTGACTCATGAAGTAAAGGGCAGGACTCTTTCTTCATATTTTTCTGACAAGTTTTTAAGATTTCTGAGAGGCCGGCTTTGATTACCTGGAGTTCAGAGATTTTTTTCTCGATTTCCCCCATCTTTACCTTTAATTTTCTCTCAACAACTTGGCACTCTTTCTGATAGGGATTTTCTTCGAGAAATAAACGCTTGATCTCTACAAGAGAAAAACCCAATTTTTGCATCCTTTTGATTAGCTTGACTTGAGCCACACTCTGTTCAGAATATTCTCGATAGCCTGAAGCTGATTTGTTAGGCTTTGGTAAGATGCCTCGCTTTTCATAGTATCGAATTGTTTCAAAACCAATTTGAGCCTCTTTCGCCAGCTCGCCAGCTGATAATTTTTTCATAAAGTAAAAATCCTTCATTTATCTTGAGAAGAAAATTTCGCATAACACCACGCTGTACCAACTGCTAATTTGATTGAGCAACAAACTCCGATTACAATAATCGCAACCAGTCCTCCTCCAGAAGCAGAAATCGTTCCAGTTCCAATCAAAGCCCCTAATGTTCCTCCTCCAGCTACAACCACTCCTCCGCAGCAGATGGTCGTTTTTTGGCAAGGAGTTAGCCCTTGCCAACAGTTGGGTTGTTTTTCAGGGGGAACGATGTAATCACAGCAATCCTTTTTAGGAGCTGGTGTGATTGTACTTTTAGTGTCTGCTATCCCTAGGGGAACACTCACTTCTCCTGAGGACTGAGAAGAATCTGATTCTCCTACACCTTGCTTGTAAGAGGGGTGAACCACTTGTTTTAACTGAATTTCGGTAGCCATAAATGACCTCCTGATAAAGGTTTTGTTAAAAATCTATAAAGAGGCTAAACCTGGTACCTTGATACAAAGTCAAGCGATTTTTTATTTTAGGAAAAATTTTTCTTTGGTGCTAAAATGATTATCAGATTCTTCCAGGTTAAACTAAAGTTAGAAGGAGAAAAAAATGGCAACAAGTGAATTACATCAAAGAAAACATGCCGGAGGCTATGAAGGAGTAGCTTCAAACTACGAAGAAACCGTCCAGCAAGATATTGCTGAAGATAATCATGAGCAAGATCCTAGCTGTTGGAGTCAAGTTTCTCAATGGATTCAGAATGTCAGTTATCAA
Source organism: Simkania negevensis Z (assembly GCF_000237205.1). Lineage (GTDB taxonomy): Bacteria > Chlamydiota > Chlamydiia > Chlamydiales > Simkaniaceae > Simkania > Simkania negevensis. Next base: position 61,138 of record NC_015710.1, read on the forward strand.
ATTTTCGCCTATACTGTGTGGGATAGTGTTGTGAGTGGGTTCAAACCCGGCCGAATGAGAGCCATTGAGCTCATGGATGTACAATCAGAGGACCGGATTTTGCTTGTCGGTGAAGGAAGCGGTTTAGACTTTGAATGTTTACCTGAGCAAACGAATAAATTAGCTTTACGAGCTTTTGACTTTTCCCCAGAAATGGTGCATCAAAGCAAGATTAAAGCTAGACAACTCGAGATTTCCGAGGAGAATTGTTTCATCGGAGATGCTCAGTATCTTCCGTTTGAGCATGAAAAATTTGATAAAATCTATTTTCCACTCTCTGTGGCATCTATTCCCAACCCCTCTCTTGCATTGCAAGAAGCTGAGCGCGTCCTTGATCCAGGTGGGAAAATTGTTATATTTGATAAGTTAAGAGATGACGATGTACCGCTTTCCTGGCAAAGAACTACTTTAAATGTAATTACCAAATGTGTTTTTGCAGATATTACCAGAAACCTTAGCTCGATCCTAGCCTCTGCTCCGACCTTAAAAATTATTCACTACGAATCGCTAGCAGGAAAATTAGATGGGGTGTTCGCTAAATATGCAGGTCAATATTACAGAATTGCAGTCGTTGTAAGACATGAAGATTACCCGGATCAAATGGCGGTTCCAGCGAAACTACAATAGACCTATAAGTTCAACAAAGAACAAAATGCTCTTTTGTTCTAGTGATGCTCGTGATTTTGTTGATGGTCGTCTTCCGTAGGAACCGCTTCTACTCCAATTCCATATTCATAGACAAGTTCGCCCCCTCTTCTAGCGGCTTCTGTAAGTGCTATTCCTGCCAAAAATAAAACCACTAAGAAAAAACAGGAAACTTTTCGAAACTTCCGATCATTCAAGTAGGACCATATTCCAAGGACGAGAAACAGCCCAAAGGAGAAAAGAGCCCAGTTTCTATGCCAATTCATCGCATGATGAGACAATGCATCGTGAGAAAAAACGGTATAATATGCGAGAAAACCAGTGATGATAGCTAACACTGCAAACCCGATGCCAATCCAAAGGCACCATTTGGCCATGATAGCAAGTTCTTCTTTTACTTTGATTTGAAATATCCTAGGCATTATGCGTACAAGGAGTTGTAAAATCACAGATAAGGTCAATAACCCAACAACAAAGTGAACAAAAATAGGGTGCAAATCTGGAATATCTGACAAACTCATAAACCAATCGGCTTTTTTATCGTTAGTGATGACCATGGTCGTGAATTTTTTGCAGTGGATAAAATTCTTCGACCTTAAACCGATCAGAAGGGTTTTGAATGAAATTGGTGATTTGGGAGACCGTGAGTTCGCTTTCCTTTGGATCATCAACGCAGTACTTTTCCGTAAGTCTGTATTTTTTGTAGTAGCTATTTGGATGGGTGGTGTGATTGGGGTAATAAAAATCGAGCTTTTCGTTCTGGAGGTATTTCATCAATGCGTGGATGATTGTGGGATCAATCACTCCTGTTTCATTCTGATCAAGAAAAATCGCCTCAGCCCCCCTAGGATCGATGATGATGATTTTTTGACCGGTATCATTGGTGATTGTGATGGGACATGCGAATGCTTTAAGAGTTAACAACAGTCCCACAAATAAAATAGCTATTCTCATAAAAACCACTGGAATAATTCAAATAATTTTCTAATCATTTCTTAAATTGCATATAAATCTTCTTTTTTTTAAAAGCAAATCATGTGTCAAGCATTAATAAAAATCGTTTTCTTCGTAATACTGTTTTTTGTGACAGGATGTGCAAGCTATAAAATTCCCATTCAAACTCAAAATCATCCAGCCTCTTCTAATGCGAAAATTTCTCAGATAGAGTTATCACCAATATTGGATATCCCAGAAAGCAATAATATCGAAAAACAAGAGATCCATGTTCATCCCCATCATTAAAAAGGTCTTCCCATTTTTTGTTTTGATGCTACTCTTAAGTAGCTGCATGAGAGTCGACACTAATCCTCAACCCACTTTCAGCCAAGTTCAAGAAGCTATTACGAATCTCACTGGGCAAAATATCTATTGGGATACCTCCATTCAAGACTCAGTCACCACCATTTCAGCTGGGGATTTGCTCCAAAAAGAACTAACGGGAGAGTTTGCAGTTCAGATCGCTTTGCTTAATAATCAAAATCTTCAGGGGACTTATGAAAGCCTTGGAATTGCTAAAGCACAACTCGCACAAGCTGGTCTTCTAAAAAATCCCATCTTCTCATTTTCCTACCGATTCTCTACCCAATCAGCCGTCACAGACTTGATCGATATCAGCTTATTTCAGAATTTTTTAGAAATCCTGCTAATTCCTTTGAAAAAGAGAATGGCACAGGCTGAATTGGAAGCAGCACAAGCCATGGTTACTACTCAAGTTCTCGATGTTATCGCAGAGACAAAAATTGCTTTTTATAGGCTTCAAGCCGCAGAGCAGATATGGAAATTAAAAAAGCAAATTCTCTTGGCAACGCAGCTCTCTTATGAAGCGGCCCAAAGGCTATTTGAAGCGGGCAACATCAAAGACTTACAAGTATCGATGGAGCGCTCTCTCTATGAACAATCAAAACTCGAGGTAGCATCTTGGGAAATCGCCGTCTTAGAAGCAAGGGAAAAGCTCAATATCCTCATGGGGCTTTGGGGGTATCAGATTGACTGGAAGATTGCTTTGGGATTGCCTGCAATTCCCATGGAAGAAAAGGATTTTAAGGATGTCGAAAATGATGCGATTATGAGTAGCATTGATCTAAGAGTTGCTTATAAGAGAATTTTAGCAACAGCTGCTGGATTTGGAATTGACACGACAAAGCTGGTATTTCCTCAGCTCGATATAGGTGTGAGTAGCGAAAGAGATGACAGTGTGTGGTATGTGGGCCCCGCTTTTAGCTTAGCAATTCCTCTATTTGACTTTGGTCAGGCCAACTCAGCGAAAGCTCAAGCTAAAATCATGCAAGAGTGGAATCAGTACACTGCTCTTGCAATAGAAATCCGATCAAAAGCCCGCTCATCTAGATTTTCTTTGCTTAATGCTTTTAGACAAAGCCGTTATTTGGAAAAAATAATTGTTCCATTAGCAGAACAGATCACCCACTCTACTCTCTTACAACATAATGCCATGCAATTAGGGATTTTTCATCTACTCTCAGCAAAACGGGAAGAATTGGAGAAAAAAATTCAGTCTATTCACATGCAACAGGAATATTGGAGATCTAAAGTAGCACTTCAAACGCTTTTAAAAGGCCATGTTCTTGGTAAACATTTGTTTGAGATGCCATTGAGGAAACATTATGAGTAAGTTTTTTGGATTGTGTTTTCTCGTTCTACTTTCAAGTGTCTCCTATGGAAAATGCACCATTCCTCCCAGACCTTGGGCTCAAGCTGAAAAAGAAAATTTGGCACCAGGGATACCTCACAAAGATTATACTCCTGCAGTTGTTCCGAATGGATCAACAGCCAACTACAAAATCATCGAGGGCGTTAAGGTGTTTCACTTAACTGCAGAGGAAATTGAGTGGGAAGTCGCATCGGGTTTTAAAATTCATACTTGGGGATTTAATGGTTCTGTTCCAGGCCCTATGATTGAAGTGGCGGAAGGGGATAAGGTGAGAATCTATGTAACGAATAAGCTTCCTGCTCCTACGACTGTCCATTGGCATGGTGTTTTGATCATCTGTGGAATGGATGGGGTTGCAGGAGTGACTCAACCTGCCATCCCCCCAGGTGAAACTTACCTTTATGAATTTATTTTTCCCGATAGTGGAACCTTCATGTATCACCCCCATTTTGATTCTATGACTCAAGAAGGGATGGGGCTAACTGGAATGATCCTCGTTCACAAACGAGAACCCGATGTGACAAAAAGACCCGATCGCGACTTTGCGATTATGCTTCATGAATGGAATATTGATGTGGGAACAGCGAGACCCAATACTCTTAAAATGGATTTTAATGTTCTCACAATGAATGGAAAAGTCATGCCAGCAACAGAGCCTCTTGTAGCAGAATTAGGAGATACGGTTTGGGTGCGCTACGGTAACTTAAGTGCTATGGATCATCACCCCATTCACTTACACGGCTATTCATTCAAGATCATAGGGTCTGACGGAGGATGGGCAGAAAATAAATCAATACTCCTCCCCGAAACAACCGTTCTTGTTCCAGTGGGAGCCGCTAAGGTCATTGAGTTTTTAGCTGATAATCCAGGGGATTGGATTTTTCACTGCCATATGACCCATCACACCATGAATCAAATGGGCCATGAATTTCCAAACATGGTAGGAATGGAAGTAGGGGATTTTGATGAAAAAGTTCGCGCTCTGATTCCTGGATACATGACAATGGGAACAACAGGAATGCGCGATATGACAAAAACAGGAATGCCTATCCCCAAAAATAGTATTCCCATGCTTGGTTATGACGGACCTTTTGGCCAAACAGTTTTGGGGGGAATGGCCAATATTTTAAGGGTTAGAGAAAAAACCGATCATTATAAAGACCCGGGACCCTACTCGTTTCCAAGAGGATCCATTGCTGCTCCGGCAACGCATGGGGATTTATTAAGAGATGGTATTATTGTTGATCATTAACTTCGCAGAAATCTAAGCGAAAAAAATAGTTGATTTAATTTATTCAAAAGCTTTCCTTTGCGAGGCTCAAATAGCGATATAAAGTAGGTCTTGAAATCCTCAGTGTTTTGCAAATCTCCTCGATCTTTATTGATTTATCCTCGTGCATCCTCTTTGCTGTCTTGACTCTAGGATCACTCGGAAGGATCGGTTTTCTTCCGCCCATTTTCCCACGAGATCTTGCCGCTGAAAGTCCCGCTCGAGTTCTTTCCTGAATGAGGCGTCTTTCGAACTGAGCGAGAGAAGAAAAGATATTGAATATCAATTCTCCAGAAGCAGTTGTTGTATCAATAGCCCCATCACAAATCGATTTAAAACTTATCCCGTCTTGGCGTAGCTCTTCAATCAATTTAACTAAATGAGACATCGATCTTCCAAGCCTATCCAGCCTCCAAACAATTAATGTATCCCCATTTTTTAATTCTTTTAGACATTGCTCGAGTCCTGGGCGCACCGACTTGGCTCCAGAAATCTTATCGGTAAAAATCAACTCTTCTTTACATCCGGCTGATTGAAGAGAGTTAATTTGAAGTTCCAAATTTTGGTCATCCCTACTAACCCGTGCATAACCAAGGAATCTTCGCTTCATTTTCCAGCCTTATCTTGTTTATTGTTGATTTTAATGAGAATATAATTTTATGTTTTATGAGATAATAAATCAAGACAATTCTACCCTTGATAAATGAAAAAAATCGACACATTCAAAATCCTGTCTTGTTAAACGAACGTTTTTTGAGATAATCCATGGTCTCTGTTAAAAGGACTGCCTATCCCTTTTTGAAAAAGCAGCTCAGTGAAGAAGAATTGACTACTCTCTATAGTTTGAGTCAAAAAGAGCTGAGCTTGATCTACCAGAATGCAAATGGCAATAGTCAAAGGCTTACTTTTGCTGTTCTTCTCAAGACCTCTCAAGTATTGCACTATTTCCCAAACCTCCAATCAGCTCCTCATCAATTGAAGGCATTTCTCTCTAAGCAATTAGGATTAGCAAATGAAATAATTTTACTTGCCGAGGCTAATCAGAAAAAGACACGCTCTCGCTACAGAAAAACCATTCGCAAATACCTGAAACGCAAGCCATACAAAGAAGAGGGAATTGAGCTCTTAAAAGCAGTGATTACAAAGGCCGCCTACACCATGAGCGATCCAGCTGATTTGATCAACGTAGCAATAGAAGAGCTGGTCAAAGAACGTACTGAACTCCCCGCATTTAGTACCTTGGATCGCTTGACAAATCATTTAAGAACCCAAGTGCATGAAGAAATTTATCAGGGCGCTACTAAAAAACTTACAACGTGGCAAAAGTCAACTTTAGAAAAATTATTAAATGTTGCTCCCAATGAATTCATCAGTGATTTCATCCGACTGAAGCAAACTCCAAATACTCCTACCTTAGGGCATATTAGGATGTGGACAGAGCGGCTGGAATGGATAAAAAAGATCCTGGATCCTAATCTTTTCCTCCAAGAAGTTCCCTTTACAAAGATTCGCCAATTCGCTTCAGAAGCACATGCCTATTCCATTGCCGATATGCGAGGCATAGCCCATGAAGGTAAAAAGTTCACCTTATTATTGTGTTTACTTCATCGGTCTCAAATGGAAACAGTCGACGCTTTGGTTGACATGTTTCTAAGGAGAATGAGGCGCACCGAAAATGCAGCTAGGGAAGAACTGAGGCTGATACAAGACAAACATCGTGATTGGGAGGAGTCATTAATTTCTGTTCTAGGGGAAGTTCTTGATCACACTAAAGAAGAAGAGGATGCTACATTTGGGAAGAAAGTAAGAAAAATTTTTAACGACAAAGGGGGCGTTGATACCTTAAAGGGGATCTATGAAAAGGTTTCCGCTTATCATCACAATAATTACCTTTCTCTTCTCTGGCCTATTCATTCAAAATACCGCGCTGTACTATTTCAATTATTTGATCTTATTGAAATTGTCTCAGCTACGCAGGACCAATATCTCATTCAAGCTTTTGAGTTTGTCAAAAAATACCGGCACACACATCGAAAATATCTTCCACTAGAAATAGATCTGAGTTTCATGAGTCAAAGGTGGTTTTACTTTGTTCAAAAGCGCAAGAAGGGCAAGAGTTTTGTCGATAGAAGGGCTTTGGAAGTCTGTGTTTTTAGCTATTTGGAGCATAGTCTGTTATGCGGAGATATATTTGTCATAGGATCTGAAAAATATGCCGATTATCGTGCTCAGCTATTGCCCTGGGAAGAGTGTGACAAGAAACTTGGAGAGTACTGCGGAGTTGTGAATCTCCCTACAAATAGTCGAGACTTCGTATCTCAATTGAAAAAACGTCTTGCTCGAACGATTATAGAAGTGGACCGAAGTTTCCCTATGAATTCTGAGTTTACAATTGATCCCAATGGAATCCCTCACCTAAAAAGACAAAAAGCAGAACTTCCCCCAGAAGGATTGAGAGCTTTTGAGGAAACGATTTTGTCAAAAATGCCAGAAAGACATCTACTTGATATTCTAAAATATACAGATGTTTGGACTGGATATACCAAAAACTTTGGTCCTCCTTCAGGTTCTGACCCGAAACTATCAGATTCTATCAGGCGTTATCTACTCACTATTTTTGGTTATGGGTGTAATCTGGGCCCCACTCAAACAGCCCGTCATGTCCCCTCAATCATCAACTACCACACTCTTCGTCGAATCAATGCAAGTCATGTAAATATCACAAAACTAGAGGCTGCTTTAACCAACATCATCAATGAGTACATTCGTTTTGAGATTCCTAAATTCTGGGGAGGAGGACAAGCTGCCATAGCGGATGGAACCCATATTGAGCTCCGAGAAAATAATCTTCTCGGAGAACAGCATATCCGTTATGGGGGATATGGAGGAATTGCTTATCATCACATCTCAGACACTTATATCGCTTTGTTCAGTAAATTTATTACTTGTGGCGTCTGGGAAGCTGTGTATATTTTTGATGGCCTTCTTCAGAATAAGTCAGACGTTCACGTTGACAAAGTTCATGCCGATACTCAAGGACAGTCAGAGGCTGTTTTTGGGCTATCTCCCTTCCTAGCCATAAAACTGATGTCACGGATGCGAACATGGAACGATGTGACTTTCTATCGCCCCGATCCTAACTTTCGCTGTCGTCACATCGATAAGCTTTTTACAGAGACCGTTAACTGGGATCTAATTGAAACGCATTGGGAAGATATGATGCAGGTGGCTTTGTCCATTCAAGCAGGTAAAGTTCTTCCCTCTATGCTGTTAAGAAAATTGGGAACACGCAGTAGAAAAAACAAACTATACTTGGCTTTTCGTGAGGTAGGACGAGTAGAGAGAACTCTCTTTCTGATGCAATACATCTCTGACCCTAAGTTTAGGCGAGAAATACAATCTGAGACGACAAAAATAGAATCTTTTAATAGTTTTTTGGATTGGATTTCTTTCGGGGGGCCAATCGTTAAGGATGGGGACCCAGAAGAACAAGAAAAGCAGCTCAAATACATGAATCTTGTTGCGAATGCGATCATGCTTAGCAATGTTGTTGATCTAACCAATGTCATCAATCAGATGATACAGGAAGGAAAGAGAGTGACTCCTAAATTGATCAGTAAACTGAGTCCTTACATGAGACAGCATATTAGACGTTTTGGTCAGTACACCTTAGACATGGATGAAAAGCCTGAGATTTCGAAGCCAACGTCGATAAAGTTTCTCGGGGGAAATCTGAAGTGACTACTTTTTACACGTATTATGCACATACCCCCTCTTGTTTATAAATGCTTTATTTCAGAGTCATTAAAGCGAGAAAACAGTAAAGATTTTTTCAAGATCAAAAATTACGCAAATTTCTTAGATGAAATCACTCGATCACAATTTGGACGAGCGGGCTCATCCGTGCATTTTAGGGCGGTTTCGTTTGTTAACAACTTATTTCCAAATACTTACGGTTTTTCACTTTAAACTTCTTCTTGTCAAAAATTTAGTCGTGATCTATCATCATGTTTGATTCATCAAACATGACTTCCTCATTTCACACCTGCTCTTTCTGAAAAATACGTACCGTTTGGAATAACGTGTCTATAAGGAAGAAGGGATATTCTTGAGATTATCTCTTCAGAAACTTCCTCTCCCTGAGACCTTAAATGATCAACAATTCCAGCAATTTTCTTTGTGTTCCAATACAGTATAACATTGGATACCAAACTCAAACAGCTCGCTTTGTTCATCATTTCCTCGTAATCACCTGCTTGAAACTCTCCCTGATTCGCAAAGAATATCCATCGGGGCAATTTGTGCCTATATTCTCCCTTATTCAATTGAATATGTGCTTTTCTCCTGAGAGGGGGATTGGTTACATAATCGAGAATATACTGCGTCTTCTCCAATCTCCCTAAATGAGTAAACGCTTTTGATAGCCTGTCAGCTGGAGAGATGTTTGCTAATCTTTGTATGATAACATGGGCAGGAGTCAGCTTTTTTCTAAGGGAGGCAACCACTCTTAACATTGGATCCCATTGCTCTTTGATGAGATCCATATCGACTGTTTTTTTTAAGAGCACATCGATTTCTCCATAATCTTTGTTCTTATCGATTCTGTAGAACGTTTGATCTTTTAAATTTTTGATTCGTGGCATGAATTTATATCCTAAAAGACGACATAGAGCAAAGATGTGCTCCGTATAGCCTTCAGTATCAGTAGTGTGCTCTCTGATTCCCAGAATGGTGTCATTCTCTAGGAGACCGTCAAGAACGTAGAGCGCTTCCCTGGGACTACAAGAGATGACTTTTGTTCCAAAAACTGAGGATTGATCGGAAACGTGAGAATAAATGCTCACTCCTTTTTCATAGTAACCAAAGTATCTTGGGTAATAAGACGCTATCAGAGAACTTCCTCGGACTCTAAATCTTTGTCCATCAGAAGAGGATAGCTCTCCTGACCCATAATAGCTGCTTAGGGGAAGCTTTGTATGAGCATTCACAATCTCCGCATTAGCAGCCTTGATCGTTTCTTCGCGGATACAAGTACGCACAACATCCCTGAGTATATCTACGCTCAATTCATCAGTACTGTTCGACATGGCAATGATCCCCAGATTGGTTGCCATAGCAATAATTGCTGCAACGATCGATTTATAAGAGTAGGGAGTTTCTTGCCTACTTCCTTGGATAGGGTTGAAATGTCGACTAAAATGAAGCTCTTGATCGACTTCTACAATGAGGTCTTCAATCCTTATCCTGGGAAGAGAAGCATTAATAGTATTTTGCAGCAGATCTACACTGGGGAGGCGCTCAAGCTTATCATCCTTTCGCAGTTTCAATTTCCCTTTTTCTATTTTAGCAAATTTATTTCCTCTGAATCGGTCTTGAGACTTCTCTACGGAGCTTTCAAATGAATCAGCAAGTTTTTTTGTTTCAACGTCTCCATCTGCTTCAAGATGAAGCTCTTTGCATGCATTAGGCTTTTCCTGTTCCCACTTCTTTTCACTATAGATTAAATTCCAGAAGGAAGTGTGTCTTTTACTTTGTGGAAGATAGATATCACCAGAGCGGAATTTATCTTTGATAGCAATCGAAAGACCTATTTCCCAGACGCTACGACGAATAGCCCCATCTTCTCTATAGAGGCCCTTGTGCAATTTGAAGTCGATGAATGAGATTGGTGCTGACATAGGAAACTTTTTGATATCTTCTCCATCTAATTTCCTGATTAGATCGATTCCAATCAGGAGATCTTCATTTCCTGGCTCAATTTCAAAGGGAAGATTTACAAATCTTGGGAAATATCTCCTAATGCCTCTGTACCTCCGAGATAAAATTTCAATAAACCCTCTGTCTTCAAGGTCTCGATAAAAGCGCACATTTTTCATGTCTTTTTTTAATTCCTCTTGAGGAAAGGAATCAAAAAGATTCTCAAAGGTTTTTTCTTTGCATTCGAATAAGGCATCGAGAAAAGATAAAATTCCGTTTAACGAGGCTTTGCTTTTTTTACGGTATAATCTCTGCTGCTTTTCATAGACATTTTTTGTTTCTCTTAGCATTTTTTGGATGAATTGATCATGCATGAGCACTAAAGAATCCAGAAGGGTCTTTTGAGATTCAGATAGAAAGATCGAAAGCAAGCTATATCGTTTTTCTGGATAAAAGCGTTTGATTTCCCAGGCATCATATCTTTTAGCAAGCTCATGGCAGTGGTTCACAAAATTGAGAGGAATGTCTGATAGATCGATTTCACAATCTTCAAATTTTTTGAGTTTGTCAAATCGATCGAGGTAGATGTTGATGGATCCAATGGTAGCAGCAGGTGGAGAATCTTTCAGTTCAGCGAAGAGGCTCTTGGGGTCTTCTGAACTGGTCAAAGTAAGGAGATCTAAATGCTCTTTAGTTTGATCTGAGATCTTTTGATAGATGAGGTTGAACCACCCTTGAGAAGATTGGTTGAGAATGGTTCCAACAAGGCGTTTTAGAACTTTTCTTGTCGGAAGGACAATTTTTTGGTCCAAAAGCCACTCTTCTGCCATTTCAATGAGTCGGTCGGCTCTTATTTCATTTCCTGCTTTCTCTACAAGCCAAGAAGATAAATCATTTTGATCTTCTATAGAGGGACGTCTAAATTCTAGGTGATCAATGATGTCTTGACACTGCTTTGTATAAGTTTTTTCTCTTTCGGGAACATGAACCTATCCAACTAAATTTTTTATCCAAGTATAAACTACCCCCAATATTACCAATCCATTCCATATCACGAATAAACGCTCCCATCGCATCAATAGCCGACGACAACGTCTTTTTAACCAAGCAAAAGCTCGTTCTACCTTCCAGCGTTGTGGGCTCAATTTGAAGAAATGGGTAACTTCGTTAATTTCTGGCGCCCATCTTCCTTTGATTTTCCGATAGGGAATTAGAGGAAATATTCCCATGTTTAACAAAAACTGACGTAACCAGCCTGCATCATAACCTTTGTCTGCCTCAAGAACAACTACTCGCCCTTTGAGTGACTTTAATGGAAGCTGTGTAAGCAATCTGCTAACTTCCTGTTTTTCATCCCCCTTTGCATCGGTAGTTGTAATGGCTATTGCATTGCCGTTTTTATCGATAAGCAAGTGAAGCAGAACTCCCTTGCCTTTATAACCATAATCAACTTTTTCCCCTCCTCCTGGAGCGGGGGGAAAAAGAACCGTCCACAGCTACTTGAGAAAGATCAACTTTTCCTTCCATTATTGCTATCTGTAATAGCCCACTCATCACCTTATCAAAAACTCCTTCAACACTCCATTGCTTTAACCATTTGTGAGCTGTAGAACGAGGGATAAAAAGAGAGGAATCTGTCGGAAGATCCGCCCAACGACATCCTCTCGTTAAGATAAAGAGTATTGAATTCCAGGTTTTGCGTAGATCACTTCGAGGAGTTCCTCTCTCCAAAGGAAAAGTATGGTCCATAAGACCTTCAATGAGTTGCCATTGTTCATCTGATAAACACTTAAATCCTGCCATGTCATCTCCTAAATTTTTTTAAAAGAATATAGCATTTAACTTTTTAGTTGGATAGATTCATAGACTTTGAAACTTGCTCCTTGATCCAGTTGAGAGTTTAAATAGTTAAGAACTTTTGTTGAGATCCCTTCAAACTCTTCTAAAAATCTTCCGTATTTCCTCAAAGAACATAGCTGAATAGCAACATGCAATTTGTACTGAAACTGATGTTTGTTAATAAACTCTGTTTCATAGGGATTTAACGTCCAGATATGTGCGAGCTCTTCGTCAGAGATCTGGTCATTAAATGCCGAATGGTCACATTGCATTCTGTTCCCTTAGATATTTATAAAGCGTTGGCTTGGATATTCCCATCATATTGCAGATTTCCTTCACTGTAGATTCCTTGTCTTTATAGAGCTTTACAACCAATGATCTCTTTGCCGAATCTAACCTTTTTGGACGTCCCCCTAACCTTCCCCTGGCTCTAGCAGCTGCAAGTCCTGCTTGAGTTCTTTCCTGAATAAGGTTTTTTTCAAACTCTGCAAGAGCCCCAAACAGATGAAAGATTAACTTTCCTGTAGGGGAGCTAGTGTCTATTTTTTCATGGAGGCTTTGAAATTCAATTCCATTTTTTTCGAGCTCAATGAACCAGTCGATGAGATGCTTAAGAGAGCGACCCAGTCTATCTAAACGCCAAACCACAACCACATCTTCTTTAGGTCTTAGCTGCTCTTTTAACTTTGCTAGCCCAGGTCTTTCTGCCACCGAGCCACTAATTTTGTCTGTGATAATTCTTTCGCATCCAGCTTTTTTGAGTTCGTCAATTTGCAAATCTAAATTTTGTTCTAATTTTGAAGTGCGTGCATATCCAAACTTCATACAAAGCTCCCAAGCGTTAAATAACTGTTCTGTAGAAGTCTAAAGCTTACATTGAATTATTTCTAGAGTTTATTTACTTCTTGTTTGTCTATGTAAGCAAGCACTCAAAAATTTGAAGCAAGCAAAGTAAACAAAACGGTCGTTTTGTTTACTCCAAAAATTTTCTATAGACAAAAAATTTTTTTTCTTTTTAATCTCAAGTCACAATTTTGAGAAACAAGTGATTTTTAGGTATCATCATGAAAAACTTTAAATTTTCAATTTTGAAAATAATTTTTCTGCTCTCTGTTTCTAGCCTTTTAATTGGGGCAAATTCTTTTCCTAAATCTTTTTCAGCAGAAGAGTTAGAAAACTCTGTGGTAGTCGATTTAGATTCTTTAGAAATCTCAATGGATGGGATTTTTCTTCAGCATCTTGATGGCTGGAAGAAAATTGACTGTCTATTTGAAGATGTTCATGGAAAATATAGAGCAACGTTAAAATCTCCGTCTAATGAATGGGATTTTCACTGGATATGCCCTAAATGTGGTTTTAAAAATGGTACTTTTGCTAAAGTATGTGGTAACTGCGGTTACAGGCCGGGTGCACCAGACTCTTAGGATTTTTCTTATTCTGCTCATCACGTTTAGCTTGTTTTTTTGTGTTAACTGGAAGAGCTTATATGTTAAATCTGTCCTTTTTTTTATCCCTCAAGAAGAACGACATTACTTAGAAAGTTTTTTTTTATACTTAAACGTTTTTAGTGGATTCTCGTTTGTTTTAAATGAAACAAAGCCATTAACAACCGCATATTTGAAAAGATATGATATGTTAGATGACCTTAGCAGTTACAGCTCTATCGGCCATTTTGAAGATTTTTTTGAGTGCTTACATCCAATCATTTTAAAAATGCATAAAGGAATAGAGATATGGGAAAAATATTCTCACCTTTTTCCTTCTAAAAATATTTATATTTCTATCAATAAGAGTAGATTCCCTGAGCCTGGGATAGTTATAATTATTTTCAATGAGGTGCTTTTGAAAAAAGTAATAAATGAAAACAAAGATGATTTTTCAAAAATTTTAGGAAAAGACTTTAATTGTAACCTCTTCATAAAAAAGCTAAAGAAAAAATCGACAGACTTTCATAAACTTCTAAAAAACAATGATTACTTAATGGGATTGATTTATGGTTTCGGAAAAGATAATGCGCAAGCTTTTCAATTAAGAATTAAATCTAATCTATTTTCAATTCCACCTTATTTAATAAGCTACGATTTTCCCAAGCCGCCAAATGGATTAACCTCTTCAGATCTAAAGTATTTTTGGGATACTGAAAACCCAATTAACAGTTTTGATCCTTTTTTTACATCAATCCCAAGCTTTGTAATTAACCCAAGATGTTTAGAAAATCAAAAATTAAAACAAAAGTATATAAATTCTTATAAGGAAATCAACAAATCTCAAAGAGAGTCAAAGAATATCTTGGCGTGGAGCCTAACAAAGCTCTTAGGGTAAAAAATTTTGAACAGTAACCTCCTGAAATTATAGAGTTAACAAACGAAACCGCCCTAAAATGCACGAATGAGCCCGCTGGTCCAATTTCTTGTGTGCATTTTAAGTGTTCTAGATAGTGTCGTCAAAATAAACCTCCCCAAAGAGCAATACATCTAATTTGCACTGCAGCCATAAATGAGGCTGCATTTTTTGCATATCTTGTAGCAATTCCCCTCCAACGTTTTAGGTGTAGGAGTGTGTTTTCCACCAAGTGTCGAAGTTTATAGAGATCTTTGTCGAAGGGCCAAGGCTCTCGTCGGTTCGATTTTGGTGGAATCACAGGGTTTATACCCTGATGATTAAGTTGTAAAAGGATTGCATCGCTCTCGTATGCTTTATCTGCGAGAAGATGTTCTGCAGAAATACCTTCAATCAAGAAGCTAGCCTGTGTGCTATCATGTTTGGCACCTTCTGTAATAACAATTCTGACTGGCATACCATGCGCATCCACGGCCAAATGCAATTTTGTGTTGAGCCCCCTTTTGTCCGACTCATCTCCTGATTGCCTCCTCTTGCTCCTGCAGCGTGTGGGTGAACCTTAATATGACTCGCATCTATTATGAGCCATTCATAGTCGGGGTCGTCTATCAGACTTTCTAGCAATTTTTCCCAAACCCCTTGATTCCTCCACCGGCAGAATCTTCGATGTGTATTTTTCCAGTTACCATAGTCCGGAGGTAGATCTCTCCAGGGTGCCCCTGTACGCAATATCCAAAATACAGCATTAATGAACGTACGATTATCTTTCGCTGGTGCGCCTACAGATCCTCTTCTCCCAGGGAGTTTTTGTACAAGCTGTTCCCAGATTGCATCTGATATGTCATGACGTCGATGTGTTTCCATTTTCTTCCTCTTGTTGGATGTTTTTTCCTACAAAAGTACCATATTAAAATAATTTGACGACACTATCTAGTTTTGAAAAAATAATGGCCGAACTTTTCATATATTCAGAGTTTTTAAGTATTGTGCATCTGCTGTAAATACTCTTTCTTGTCCGCTAATATCTTAGGATCTTCGATATAGCTCTCAGCAATATGTTTCTCTTTTAAATAATCAAACTTGATCTTCGTAGGAGAAATATTGCCTGGGAGCCTTAAAAACGCTTCTAAATTGTTCAATGACAAAATTTCTGTCTCTGAAATTGAAGCTCTTATTTTTTCTATCGAGGAAAGACTGACGCCATCTCGAATTTCATTAGCTCCATAAGAAATGCCTTCCTGAATCTCTCGAGTTTGAACTTTCCCGAAGTAATTAGACATTCTTTTTGCTATATCAGCATTGTTTTGTCGAAAACAAACTGATATGCCACATTGATCAAGAATGCCATCGGTAGTAGACTCTCCATAAATCTCATCAAGTTGTGCCAAATTTTGAGTAGCTAATGTTATACATCCCTGATACTTAGAAATTTCATCCATATAGCTTCTAAGATACTCAAGTTTTTGAAGAGAATGAAGTTCATCAACAACAAGCCAAACTAGTTTATTTTTTTGAGAAATACCTCTTTCCATGACAGCTGAAAGGGCTAATGAAAACCACACAGAAAGGAGCACATTTAGCTTCTCTCTTTTCGTGGGGTATGACGCTAAGAACAGCCAGTTTCTGTCTTTGCTAAAAATCCAGTCTTTAATTGAAAAAGGATTTGTTGTGTTTTTTAGAGGCCGAAGGTGATTTATATACGTATTAAGTGTTGCTCGCACAGAAGCTGGGGTTCTTTCACCTTTTGGATCTACATATATTGCAGCATCTGTATCTCGTAACTTTTTGTACAGAAGATCAGTAGATGAACGCATTAAGTCATCTAGAAAATCTTGGATATAAAAATTTTTCTGTGCATAAGCTCTCTCTAGAGAGGCAATAAATATGCTTCTTGAGGACTTGATAAAAAAGTCGTTATCGCTTTTTCGAATTGGCTCTGGAATAAACGTATAGGCCAGTTTTTCAAAATCTAAATCAGCACAATCACACCAAGGATGCCATCCCTTGGACCTAACATCACAGGGATTCAGTATAACATCTTTTCCATCCCTATAGAACTCAGAAATAAACGATCCTGTTGTATCAACAACTACCGCACAATCCCCTCTTTCTCGAATTTGCTGAAGAAGCTGGCGAAGACAGTTTGTCTTCCCTGTTCTACTACTTCCGGTCATAAGAATGTGGTAGGGATCTTTCGACTTTGGAAGTGGAACACTTGCTAACTTAAGATCAGAAGCTTTTCGTTTAAGATGAAAACTGAGTTTCAATTTCCAGGACTTTTGATAAGGTAATCCTGAAATATGCTTTTTTTTCTCAGTTTGCCTTCCTCTCCAAAGAAAGAAGCCCATACAGAGCAAAAAGGAAGTTAGAAAAATCTTACCAGAAGTCGCAGCTGCTTCTAATGCTTCTTGTAAAAAAGTAGAGATTCTTTTCTGACAAACAGAAATGACTTTCTCTTTTTTGATCCTAACCGTGTTATTTTTAAATCGTTCATTCAAAAGCGTTACAGAAACGATATGCTGAGTTCTGCTTATAGACTTATTAGAATTCTTCATTATCGGTTTTTGAATTTCTTTCCACGATTGAGCATCTACCACTACCTTCTCTTCAAAAGAGGTTTTTGCTACTCCATAATAATAAAATGCTTTGTAGTTCTCAGTTGGTTGTGAATAAAGGAACCATCCTAAGTAAATTAGGGCTGGGACAATGGCAACTAAAAAACCAATTTTTACCACTTGGCGCAACATACGAATACGATGTGCCCATGTTTGTCCTCCAGCTGCTATTGTTTTAAATAGTCCCATACTTCGTCCATTTTTATTGAAATAGTCTTAAATAATATCGCTATTCGTAAGGTCTTCGATATGTTTTCTTGGGACCTCTTTGAATGAGTATTCCTAACTTAATCAATCTTTCGATAACTTTTTGTGAGCCATGACTTGTAGTCATTATCCTCTTAAGAAGTCTTCTTCATGGATTGATAATCCTCTATAAACGGTCCCATCTCCTCTCCCGCTCTTCCCAAAGTCTTCTTTCCATTTGGCACTTAAGCCACTTTTCGGCTGGAATTTTTAACACAGCTTCCAAGTCTAAAGCGCTACTTTCTGATATCCCTCGCTTTCCAGAGACTATGTCATTCACTTTAGGAGAGGTCCACGACCCTCCTAGCTCTTTAGCAAGAGCTCTCTGAGAGAGATTTCTTTTCTCAAGCTCTTTTTTAAGCATCTCAGCTGGAGAAATCGGAGGTGATTTTTTATTAGTCATAGATGTCTCGATTAATTTCTGCTTCAATTTCCTCAACTGAAGGAAGTGAGGACTTTAATTTTTCAGGGAGATTTTTAACGATTTCTGTTTCATAGCTTGCAACCCCGATCGGTTTTTTGATATCGCGCAAAGCATATTCTACCTCTGTCTTGTTTTTATCTTTACAAAGGAGTATTCCAATAGACGGATTGTCATGAGGTCTCTTCATTAAATCATCAACAGCTGAAAGGTAAAAATTGATTTTCCCTGCGTATTCAGGTTTAAAAGAGGTCCCTTTAAGTTCAATCACGCAAAAACAGCTTAATTCAAGATGATAGAAAAGAAGATCCAAATAGTAGATTGTATTAGAAACTTTCAGTTCACATTGCTTCCCAACAAAAGCAAATCCTTTACCTAACTCAATTAGGAATTTTTGTATGTGATCTATGAGCCCTTTTTCTAAATCCCTTTCTTCATAATTCTTTGTAAGTGATAGAAAATCGAAGCAATAAGGATCTTTAAGAGTTTGATTTGCTAAGTCTGACTGCAATGGAGGTAAGGTATTTGTAAAATTTGTAATTGCCTTTCCTTCCCTTCGATAAAGATCTGAGTCGATCCAAATGGAAAGCATATTACGGCTCCAGCCATTTTCAATTATTTTTTTTACATACCATAGTCGTTCTTCTCTATTGCTAAGTCTCTGAATTAGAATAAGGTTATGTCCCCAAGGAATTTGTCCAACAAGCTGTTGGATAATTTCAATTTCAGGGTATTCCTTAGAAAACTGAACCATGTATGAGATATTTGTACGGGAGAATCCTTTTGCGTGAGGAAAAGCAGCTTTCAAATCTTTCGCAAGTTTTTCAATTGTTTTTGCTCCCCATCCTTCTTTTTCTTGTTTTTCAGAAATTGCAATCCCAATTTCCCAATAAAGGTGAATAAGTTCTTGATTAACTTTGACTGCTGCTTGGATCTGACTAGACTGGATTTTCTCTTTGAGTTTTTTCAGTGTTTCAAGATAACCATTGGAAATAGGTTCGCTATTCTTGTTAATTGCTTGCTGGGCTTCTTTAGTACTTTTGACACTTTTTCTGAGCATTTTATTCATAGTCCTAATCAATTCCTCTCACCCAAAAGCCCACAATAAGGAAAAAGACGGTCAATGTAAAAACAGGCCATATAATAAATCGAACCAAAAACAAATTTAAAGCTGTGAAAAGTCCACTCCAGTTCTTTCCTTTTTTTCTTTTCCATTTGATGATAAGAGAAGGAATTCCCCAAAATAATACTCCAAAGCAGAGGTTAATCATGCTACCAAAAACAATGATCCCTAACACAGGTAAAGGCCCTTTTGAAAAGCCCCAAAGCATACTAGTCGGCCCAAGCCAAATGAGAATATAAAGCATTAGATGAACATATTTTGTATAAGTGGCAATCTTAGAAGACATCTTTTTTATGTAACTTTCTACATATAAGTTAGACATAGAGCCTCTCCTATTTGTTTTGTCATGATATATATCATGTTATCATATTACAATAATATGATAACATTAGAATCTTAAATTTTCTTTTCAACTGTATGTTTAGGATTGAAATATCCACTCGTCCTTGCTTACTAAATGTCATCACTTGTTCTAAAATCCATCACTGCAACTTTCTGTTCGCCGGTTAGTTCATCCCAACCAGGCAACCCGGGATCATATGGTTTACTTAATTCTGATTCAGAAAGCTCAAAAAACTTCTGCACCATTCCTGCTGCTTTCTTAACCGTTGAATGCTGAATTGATTTAAGAAGGAAATGTGTGTCAGCATTTTTCTCAAACTCTTCATTCTTCTGATCTAACTGCTGAGGAATGTCTTTTGTTTCAGACTCGATATGTTTAAAATCCCTTATATCAAGGGGAGTCGGAGCATTTTTTCTTGCCTTTGTTAGTTCTAAAGGTTTCCAATCTCCAGGATCTTGTATCTGGATGATGCCTGGATTCATGCTTCCAATTTGGGACTCAGCCGTTTTTAAAAGGTTTTTGCTAGGAAAATCATCTTTTTTAAACTCTGAATTTATGTGCATATCAGGTGCCACATTCTCATGCACAGAAAATTTCCTTTGAGAAGGATCGTTAAAACTATGAATTGCAGAATCTTTGTTTTGGATATGGGCTGCTTCTAAATCTGGTTTTGTCATCTCAAATTCACGCTTGTAATCCGAAAGAAAATCATTAGCATAAGATTCCATCTGTTCGGGATTTCTAAGAGCTGACTGAACCCTTCCAATATCTTGGTGATTTCGGTCAAAGAGATAGTCAGTAAAGGGATTTACAAGGCTATTTGAAACAGACAAATCTTTAGATTGGGCAACACTTTGAAGGTCTTTTAAACCTTGGATTTTACTGAAAGACGAATTGTAAGACTCGGCAACAGAGCCCATTTTATCAAATTTATCAGTAAAGTTCTGAGCCGTTTTAACATCAGATGCTCCTGAAAGGTTGACTCCATCTGTTTTTGCAGTTTGCGAGAGGTTTTGCAGCTGTTTGAAAAGGCTAAGATCTTCAGCTAGTCTTGTTTGCTTCTGCTCATCACTTAAATGAGAAAAGCCTTTCGACAAAGAAAGATCTCCGCTAGTGCCGGTTCCAAAAACTTTAAAACCTAAGTTGGCATTCGCAGCTTCTCTGAAAACATCTTGAACAGACTCCCCTCTTTGTTCAGCAAGAGAGAGCGCTTGTGAGTACGCTTGCTGCGCTTGTGTATGTAGCCCTTGCTGATGGGTACTTGTATGTCCTTCGGTTTGTCCTAAAGATGTATTTCTCGTGAAGCCTAAGTCTTTTAAAGCACTAGTCAGATCCGAAGCTGTCTCAGAAAGATGAATCCCATCGGTCTGATTGAGTGATTCGGCTTCTTCTAACTGGTTAGAAATGCTACTAGAAAGTGACTCTCTTAAAACAGGAACATTGGCAAGATTAGACTGCGCTTCTTTATAGGTAAGGCCCTCCCCTGTCATGCCTGACACAACCTCTCCAGACGCCATGGATTGTGTCATTTTATCAGTCCCAATGAAAGGAGCATTCTGCTGTTGGAAAAAGCTACTATGGCCTGTAGACTTTCCTTTGATTCCTATGTTTTGATAGTTGTAATTTCCTGAAACCGCTTCAGCAGCACCTGCACTTGCAGCGCTATGCGCTCCTCCTGACAAACCTCCGACCATACTAAAAAGAGCGTGCACTCCTTGTTTCGCTAAAAATAGAATTGCCCATGAAAGTGCAGGTATCATACAGAGAAGGGCATTCGCAGAGGCTTGCTGCTGTTGCCAAATCTCCAAGAGCCCTTCTGAAGTACCTAAGGTTAGACCAGAGTTTGAGATCCCATAGAGAGTTTTTTTTATAGCCCATTTATGGTCTAATAAGAAGTTCACCACTACATAGAGCGGAGGCCAAAAGGCTAACCAAGCCAATAGTTTAAAATAATTTAGTATCATCTTCAGCCCGATTTGCATAAGAGAGAGGATGCCTATAAATGAGGAAGCAGCAAGTAATATAAGAAAAAGATCGTTTCTTTGAGCGATCAGATCTGCGCTAGAAAAGATCCCTAAGATGCGGTTTGTTTCATTTTGGACAGCTCTTGCTTTGGCTGCTGCTAAGCTTGTATGAGTCGGGTTGGTATAGTCTTTGAGAGTATCAATCGCGATTTGCTGCTTAATGATCTCTTCGATAGGGGCTTCACTAGCTGTTTTAGAAAGAAAGCCAAATTGGTTGCCAACAGCTCCTAAGAGAATTTCTCTAGAATTCAAAAGATTGCCTGAAATATTCATCGCGATTTGCTCTATAGCTCTTCGACAAGAAAGTCTTCCTTTCGTCCCAGCTAAAGATGCAATATCATTAATTGTAGCTTCGATTTTATTATCACTAACTTCTTCTTCATTATTTTTTGGAACGTTAATTTTTAAAGTCTTAGGGTAGATATAGGTGCACCCTCGAATTTTAGAGGTGTGATTTTTCAAAAACTTAATCAAGTTAGGAGCTTCTAATAGATCTTCTCGTGTATAAATCCCAAGACCTAAATCTCTAAAGACGCATTCTCGACAAAATTCTCGAAAATTTTGCTCCGTTGTTCCATCTAAGATTTTCATCTTTCGGATGTTATAAAGACTATGTCCTCCAAAAATATGGCCAGTCCAGTTATAAATGGGATCATTTACTTGATGGAAAAATGTCTCCATAATCTCAGTCATTTCTTGAGAAAAACTTGTAAAGATCGACATGGGGGCAGCAAAGAAAAGAGGTACATTGTCGACTGGAATGTTTTGAGCAATGGGGTCTGTTTTAACAAGATTGTCATGAATCACAACTTTAACAGGAATAAACCCTATATTTAGAAGAATTAATGTAGGAACAAGCCACGACCTTAGGGCGGCGAAAATGCTTCCCTTAACAACAAAATAAAGAAGAGCTGCGTTGAGTCCAATAAATACACAAAGAAGAATATAACCATTATACTCAGAACTCTTTGAAAGAGCTGTAAGCGCGTCTAAGATACTTTTGGTGAGTCTTCCATTTCCCCATGTAAAAATAGGCCAAAAAGTCTCCTCAGAATAGAGAGAAACAGGTAGAAATAGAAGAGCTAAAAACAGCTTCTTCATAAAGCCCCTCCGATATTTTCTCTTAAGTTACGTTCAATATTCATGTAAAAATCAATAAGCTGAGATTTCTGGTTCATCTTGAAATAGATCTCTTGATTTCTTTGTTGAATATCTTGAATCGCCTTGTAGAGAGACTCTTTAAATTCTTTAACGTTTTCTGTTGTGACCTGTCTAGCTTCTACAGAAGTGGTAGTATGGATCATGAGCTTTAGAACTTCCTGCGCATACTTATTGGCTTTTTCAACTGCCAAAAGCTCTGCTACTTCGAATAGAGAAACTCTCTCTAATGCTGTTGTGCCTTGCCACTGCCCCATAAGGTTAAGCAGGGTATCTATAGGAAATGCTGTTTTCTCTATAAGTTCTTCTTCTTCACGAGTTAGAGAAACACCTTCTAAAATCCCCTCATTCACAATTTTTTCGAGAAGATTTTCAAGAACTCTTAGTATCTTCCCACACTCTCCAGCCATATGAGGAGAGCTAAGCTTATCTGTTGTACCTACTTCTAGACTTCCCAGCTTATATTCGTAAAAAGTGGGAGTTTGTTCTTGATTTGTTTCGCTTGAGTTTTCTCTAAACGATTTTTTCAAAGGAATAGGATTCTTGCCATAAATCAAAAGATCAAGTACAGCCTCTATTTTTGAGGGATAGTACCGGTATTCATAGAGGTCAACCTCTTCTTTTGTCTCTTTATCAAGCTCTCTTTTCCCACTTTTTTTGCGAACAATCGTCCCTGTGAGGTTGAGGTATAAATTTCTTTCTTCTTCGGAAAGAGTTAATTTTTCCATAGCCTTGTAAGCAATATTGTACTCCCCTACAAGAAACCCCATATCATCGACATGGCTTAGGGACCGCCGTGCATCGTTCCCAAAGCGACTACATCCATGTCGCGCTTCAATCATCCCAGAGAAATACCCTTTTTTTGCTCCGGCATGGGAGCAAATATATTGTGTCGCGCCAGTTTCTCTGGGCCAGACTCCTTCAGCTAAGGCTTGCCCAATTTCACAAGAGTTAATCGAAAACCCATTAATAGGCAGAGCGAAGCTTTCAAGCTTGTTGATGGAATCAAGGAACTGTGGTGAGGCGCTTTGAAGAGAAAGGATTAAAAAATGAGTCCCCATAGATTTCCCAATATTGACCAAAGTTTTGCCAAATTCTTCCGCTGAAACGGTACTTAGACCACCAAAAGAATAGTCAATTCCCCCACAACCAATATCAAAGCTTGGAAGTTCAATGTGAATTGGATGCACATTGGATACCCGATTTCTTAAATATCCAGATCCTCCTGTGAAAGTGACTCCTAAAGATTTATCGTAAAATGCGTGCGACTTTGTGATGTTGTGATGGATTTCTGCTTCTTTTTCCATACCATCTACGAAGGCATCTATCATTTCGTCAAATCTCGATTTAGCGAAAACGCCGATGGGAATAATTAGAATAAGCAAAAAAAGAGCATTTTTAATTGTTCGCATGGAAGTCCAGGGGTTGATCAACAAGGTGGTAATGAAGGGCTTGTCTATAAATGTTATTAACGATTTCTGTTAAAGAAACCATGCCAGCTCCTACGGCATAGCGCTCAAAGTCAATTAACTGATTGCTTTTTCTCTGGAGAGAGCTTGGGTTGACAAGAAAAAATACAGGGAAGCGATTTACACTAAAAAGAGCTGGAAGACTCTTGCTTTTCAGTTCATTAGATGTGTGCTTAAATGGTTTGTCGTTTACAACAACGATACGCACTTTTAGACCGTATTCCTCTTCCATCATCAAGGCAACGTCAGCTGCAATTTCTGAATAAGGACATCCTCCTTCAGCAAAAAGTAGCAGGAAGTATTTTTCCTTGATTTGGGAGATGATAGCTTCTTTTTCCGCTTTTTCTACGACTTTTTTAACGTTCATTCCTCTTTGAGAAATCGGTGTATCAAAAACTGCTCCTATTTCAGGATTTTCAATGATGAAACGACGGACTTCTTCAGAAAATTTGAGTGATCGATCGACGATATCACTTTGAATCTGCAAGGCTCTCAAAATATGATCTGGAGTCGGATTCAGAGTGGCGAGATCTATCGCCTTTTGGAATCTCTCATTATTCTCCTTTGTGATTCGTTGAGCCTCATTTGGATCGTTAACTTTGCTATAATCTCGAGAGATCTCTTCCTCTTCTTTTTTTGGCTCAGGGTCTTCAAAAAAATAAAAACCAACAAAGTGTCCTTCTTGGTAAAAGTCTGAGAAGCAAAAGCATGGAAATAGTAAGAGCAAAAGGAGCTTGGCTTTCACGGCTTTGCCTCCTCTACTTTTTTAAGATCCTCAGATAAAATATTTCGTGTCTTATGAGTAGTTTCTTCAAGAGAAATTTTTCCTGAAAATTCTTGCAAGGAGTGCTTGAGCTTTTTTGCAAGAGCTTCTTCTGATACTTTCTCTTTAAAGTCTCGAACAAACTCTGAGAGGTCCATTTGAGAAAAATCTAAAGACGTTAACTGTTGAAAAGAAAGACCGTGGCATCTTGACTTTTTTGAATTTCCCCAACTAAGTCCTAATTGTTTTCTCCCTTCTTCTTGAAGAATTCTTGCGAGCTTTGTGGGGAAGCAGCAATAAATATGTTTTGTTACTAATGTTCCTGAGAGTTTTCCCAAATAGTGGCATTTACCGTCTCGAACTGCTCGATAAAGACCTTTTTCTTCCTCGCTACATTTTCCCAAATGGGCGGCAATACAGAGCCCTTGTCCCTGCTTACTTCCATCATAACAACAGTCAAAAACATTATCTGAATCAAAAGAGCGCCGACACTTGCTCTCACATCCTGAAAAAATGCTTTCTTTTGTAAAATTGATATTTTTTGGGTCTTCTTGATCGGCTAACCCAGCAGCAGCCATAAGAGTTGCAATTGCTTCCCCAAAATCAGTGTTTTCTCCAAAGGTTTTATCGGCCTCTACTCCAATAAAAAGGTCATGATCTATTTCAACTGTCGGATGATTTTTTGGTTCGACAAGACTACTCATGTCATAGGTCTTTTGCCAAAGAGCACACCTATCATCATGTTGCTTAAGACACTGTTTTTCAACCAAGATGCCCCCTTTTAGACGTAATTTTTCACATTTTGATGAAGCCTTTTCTCTGCAGTTAAATATCAGCCTTCTTTTCCAAAATGGCTTTGAGATAACCATTTCATCGATAAGGCGTGGACCTTCTTCATAATTCTCTACTTGGAGCAGAGAACAGCTCGGATTTCCTTCGATTTCACTTAAAGAGCGTCTATTACTTGAAAGTGTTTTCCAAGACTCTGTTTCCTTGGCTTGTTGAATGATAGACTCATGAGTGTGATAATTATGGCATCTTTTTTCAGGCTCTAAATGTTTCCAATGAGCTGTTGTACAATAGGATGTGACTAAATTTACAAAAGAAGAGTCAATGTAAAAATCAAAGTCTACTCTCCCTTCTTCATCTTCAAGATGCTTCTTGAAGAGTTCTAGATCTTCTTTCAGTCCATTTCTAGTCCAAGCAGAAAATTCTTTTTTATGACCAAGACAGATTTTTTCAACTTTTTTGATTGCCGGAGTAATTGAAACTTGTCTTTCTTGTTCGAAGGAATACGTGTAAACTTCTCCTTCTTCACATGTTTCAAATCTATCTATTTTTTGTTGCTCAGACCCTAAAGCGTTTAGGTCAATATCTTCTTCTTGCAGCTTATACTTTTCATCTGGAAGTGAAAGTTCTATGTCGAATTCTCTAGATGAAATCAAAAGCTCTTTCATTTCGGGAGTTGTTTGAGGAAACTCTTGAGACTTACATCTTGCTTTAACCTCATCTGGATTCAAAGGAGGATCATCTGATAGACTTTTCATGATCGAATCTGATCCATTTTTATACAATGCTTTTAAAGCATTCCAAGCTGTGTTATTGTAGTCTTGGGCAGCTTCATGTGCTTCTTTCTGAATGTTCTTCTTGGTGTCTTCACTTAAATTTGCGTGTAACGAGCAGGTAAGCAACATCAATGACATGAAAGTAGATCTTTTTTTAAACATTTTATTTTTCATTGCTTACTTTTCGATGGATAGGTGAAAAGGAGCTAGTAGTAGGAAGGGTCTCCCCACTTAAATGACCAAGAAGTTCATCTCCCCAAGGCAGTTGAAGAGTAAAATAATCCCCTTTTTGTCTAGTGAGGGATAAATTGCAAACTCCCCCATTTTTTCCAATAACGCCTGGCGTAATCCCTATTCTCATCGGTTTGGTATACACAAACTCACGCTCAATACTTTCTTCAGATGAACGAGATAGGAGTTTCAACTTTTCAAATGACGATACCCCTTCTAAATCAAGCTCATACCTCGCTGGTTCTAAGAGGATAAGTTCACCTATAAGCTTCGATTTGCCATTTCTGACTTCTTTCACTATGGGTTGAGGAATAAAGCTAAACTGCAGAGACTTTGATTCTGTGCCCACCGTTTCTAATGTATAATAAACTTTCTCTCCAGGTAAAAATCCTCGACTACTAATAACGAGGACGGCAACGTTTTCTCCAAGGGTTTCAGCAGCATGGAAAAGGTCTTTTTTAGAAAATTTTTGATGTTGTTCACTTGAAGAAAAAAAAGACCGATTCCATCTCATGAAATATGTTTTTGCATCAGGAAGATTTGTGATACGTATAATCGTTTTGTGAAATCCAGGGTCTTTAGTATTTAACGCTTGATATTTAGATGACAATGAAATGGTCTCTGCTGAAAGTGTTACTAATTCAACCTCCCAATCATTTTGACCCGCTCGCAGAATAGAAGTCAGGATAGTAAAAAATAAAATGAAGAAAGTCTTAGTTGTCATGGTTTTCCTTTGAATTCGTTATATTTGTAAAGAGCTTCGATGAAGGGTTTTTTTTCAGTTTCTTGCATATCTTATTCCCCTAATCCTCCAATGGTATCTATAACTTTTTGTCCCCCTTGTATCACTGCCCCAGCGGTGCTAGAGCTCATTTTAACCGGGTCCAAGCAGCAGTGTTTCTTTGTCCAAATGACATATGTGAAATCTTCCCCTTTATAGGGATACGATTTGAATGCTCCCCACTTTAGGGTTGATTTTCCTAATGGATTACAAGAACCTTTTGTTTGAGCAACCGGATAAGCTAGCTGGGTTTTATATGCTGCTTTTTTGATAAAACGTGAACGCTTGGGACAGCAGTACTCATCTTTTGAAAACGTTTTTAAGACTCCTAATTTGTGAAGTTTGGCTAAAATGCGATGTACCAGTAGAGAAGACGAACGAATGGGGCCCGAATGGTGTCCAATAAAACCTGTGAGGGGGTAAAGGTTACCTTGACAGCCTCCACACCAAAAAAGTTTATCATTCGGTTTGCCAAACGTTGACACAAGACAATCTGGAATACAAGCAAGCTGAGCAGGGGGTGTCCCAAACAGGACTGTTTCTGGAGCCAAAATACTTGTCCACTTGTCGTTCATCCAAAATGGATCTAGTTCAGATAGGTATCCAATATCTAATGGAAAATCTTCAACACAGAGAAAGTCTCCAAAGATTTCAAGAAGAGAAAGCAGTGGGAACTGATAGTAATGAACATGGTAGAAACTTTGATTTTCAGAGGGACTTGATCCAAAAACGCCTCCTCCTTTTTTGAGGTTTTCCCCTATTTGAATTCCCCCTAAACCCACTAACTTATAAGGTGTTCGTGTTACATCGATTAAACGGGTTGGCTCCCAAAAAGCTAGCGGGAGCCCGACAATTCCACCAGCACATGAGCAGGTAAGTTTTTGGTTGTATTTTGTTAGGGGTTTTTCTTTTTTTGTGATGTTTTCTCCCATAATATGAATGGGAAATAGACAACTCCAGCAGACATCGCTGATGGGGTTAATGAATTTTCCAACATCAGGGGCCGACTCATTAGCAGAAATTGTGTTAAAACATAGAGTGAAGAAAAGGCCGATTAGTGAGATTTTTTTCATCATGCTATCAACCTCCTCTACTCAACTGAAAAAGTTTTTCTTTAGCGAGTTGTTTGTTGTCTCCGAAGCGTGAAATTTTTTCTAAGGAATCTCGAATTGGAAGATTTCCTACAACTTTGTCTACCCCTTCATCACTTGTAAGCAAAAGCGTGGGAACTCCATCACTCGAATATTTCTCAAACAGATCAGGATCGATTGAAAAAGGAGCATAAATACCTATATCCCTTAAGTGCTTAATTTTTCTAAAAAACTCAGGAAATGAATTGTTTGGAATACCTCTAAGTACAAAGCTACCCCCAAAAAATTCCAATTCTTTACTGAAGAAGATAAAAGCTTCTTCTGGCATGGAAAAGGAAACAAACAATAAAAGCGAATCATCATGTTCTAAAAGTTCTTGATCCTCACATCCTTGTCGAGAACATTTTTCTTGCAGATACATTGCATCTTCAACAATTTTTGTCGTATCTTGATCTAAAAGCTTACTCTCCCCTTGATTAGAGAAGACAAGGCTTAGTAGAAGCAACGTAACAAATCCAACGAAGCAGCTATTCATTTTCTTTTTTCTGTATTTCAGTCATTTTTTGGTGCACCTTTCTCCAAAAATATTGATCTTCATAGACCTCAGCAACAAAGCGCTTTGTAGATCCAAAATCTTGGGAATATTTCTGAGGGTTTGCCTTTACAGTATCGATGACAGCGTCAATCGAAGATTCTCGTAGCTCATCACCTTCTAGTCTTTTCATATGAAGCTCAAAACTTTTAAGGTCTTTAACAACAGATGCATGAAGTATTGGTACGATCTCTTGGAAACATCCCTGATAAGGAGTTTCGGAATTGTTTTTTATTTCACTGTGTGCAAAAGATGTTATTCCTAAGCAAGTTAAGATCAAAAATTTTATTAAAATATTTTTCATTTTTTCTCCTTTTGAATGGGTATCTCTTCAATCAAGAGCTGTTTTTCTTTTTGAGTGACACGACTAGGAATGTGTTGAATGCCAAACTTTTCACAGAGATGTCCCCCTTGATCAAAATAAATAGGACGCTCTTTTTCCTCTTCAAGTTCAAGGGGACTTCCATTGACTAATATCCATAAAAATTTCCCGCTTTGAAATTCTGCCCATTTCACATGCTTAGGGTTCGATCCATCAAAGAAAAGAAGTCCTTCATCTAATTCAACATGCTCAAGTGGGTTAGTTTTATCTCCCTTACTAGCTATGATTTCTCCGTCAGCCCCTTGGATTGTTTCTGGAAGGATGTATGTAGGATCGTATGTGAAACTTCTTGCAACTCGAGCTTCGGACAACTGCAGAGGCTTAGGGTTTCGTGCTGCCTGAATCAGTTTTGTTTCAATTCTTTCCTCAGAGAGTGGTTTTAGTTTTTTTTGGAGATATTCTTTGAGGTTTTCCTCCAACACAGGAAATACATGACCTTCTGTTCCAAAATCTTTAGCAAGGACAAAAATGGGGCTGAATAAGAGGTAGAAAAATAGTTTATACACCAGTCCCTCCTTTTAATTTTTGTAACATTGCAAGCGATGTTTCAGAAAGAAGCTGCTCAATCTGATCTTTGGGGTGGATCTTGGCCTCATCTAGACATCTAAACTTGTCTTTCAAAGGAATCATCCAATCTATGACGTGTTCAATATCAAATCCTTTTTCGCGCATAACCCTAAAGCGTTCGTAATCGGTAGGGTTGGTAGAGAAAAGCTGCAATGAAAATGGGTCCATTCGAAATCGATAGACTGTTGTATGCTGGCTTGATTCAGACCGAATAGCTACTTCAGAAAAACGTTTTTCTTTTCTCAGACTACTAAGAATTTCTTCTTCATAGGCATCTAAGGGAAGTAGATTATCTTTTTTGATGGTAGAAAGAGCTTCTGTTCCAGACCCCATTGTGATAACCCATTCTGAATTGGTAAATGCTTCACGAGCTTCTTTTGTCGAAAAATCTTTAAGCCCTTGAGTTGCTAGAATCATGGCTGCATTGAACTTACGGTACTCGCGTGTACCTAACTGAATTGCATAGGCCCATTGTGGAGATTTGATGAGGTTGTGACATTCATCGATCACAAACCCCTTCATTTGAGTACGATCTCCTGTATAAATTTCTCTAGAAATCATAAGAAAGTAGGTTTGAAGAATAACAGGCTTAAGATCTCCTAGGGCGTCTAAATTATTAGTCTCAATAATCACCAGATCACTCTGGAACTTGATCTTTTTTTGACCGTAAAGCCATTTTCCATAACACCCATCTGAGCAAAATAGTTTGAGCCTTTCAATAAGGTCTTCTCTTTTTGCATTGTTGATATCTGTAGTGTAGTTAACCTCTTTTTCTATGGCTTCTACCACGTCATCTATTCGCGCTGCGGTTCCTCGAGTTTTCCAAGCAATTTCTACAGCTCGATCTAAAGTGGTCTTTTCTTTTGGATTAATATTTCCATCTGGCTCGTACATCGTGCGAATGATGGCTTTAAGTGTTTCCATCATGTCAGCAAAGGGATTTCCATTGTCTTTTGCTGATTTGTCATTGCTAAGACCTTTTTGATCTAGAAAAGAAAAAGGGTTGAGGTCAAACGAATCTCCAGGTTCAAAAGAAATGTATTGCCCTCCTAAAAGGGAGCAAAGATTGCGAAACGACCCTCCTTTATCAATGACAAAGACTCTTCTTTTGTTAGCGCGAAAGTTAAAGATCATCTCGTTTAAGAAGCAACTTTTTCCAGCTCCCGTTGGACCAATAACAGAGGTGTGACTCTTGGTTGAGTTCGAAAAGGGATCAAAAAAAGTAAGTTGCCCCTTCCGAGAAATGAGTGGAGTTCCTCGACTCGAAAATCCACAAAAGTCAGCAAAAATGGGGCAAAGATTTGCAGAATGTCCTGTCATTGAAGTGCGGGTACAGCGGGATTTTTTGAGGGCATGATTGACTACATATGAGCCCCAACTCATGGGAAGAGATCTTAAAAAATCATCAAAATGGAGAAACGTGGTTTCTTTAAGCTTGAGCCCATTTTTTCTATATAAGGCGACAAGAGCAGAGTAGGAGTCTTGAAACCTTTCTTGAGCTCCCCAAATCCCCACATTAAGGCGTGTTGTAACAAATTTCTCTCCTTCTTCGTATTTTCTTAAGGCGTAGTTATATTCGGCAGACTCTTCAAGCATTTTGGGGTTTTTATTAAGAAAAGACATGCTCCTGAGTTGATTTTTAATGAGGAGTTCTTTTGACATAAGAGAAGACTTAATTTTTGACTGAGATGCATAAGAGATTCCATAATGGACAAAAAAAGGAGTTTGCAGCCGGTAGCTATCATCTACTGGATCACCGATCAATTGGGGGTTGTCAAAAATACTCCAGTTGCTTGGGAGATCTGTCACTTGGAACATTTTGAATAGCATGTTTGCTTGCGAGCGAAAAACACATCCTGTAGGAGAGACTTCAACTCCTCCTCCAGTTTGAATCTGTTGATTGATTA
The DNA here is from genome assembly GCF_000237205.1 of Simkania negevensis Z. GTDB lineage: Bacteria > Chlamydiota > Chlamydiia > Chlamydiales > Simkaniaceae > Simkania > Simkania negevensis. The sequence goes on from NC_015710.1 coordinate 92,914, forward strand.
GCATTTTATCGGAATATTTCTGAGCATCACAGTGAATATTTAGATCCATCCCCACTAAATTCGAGACATAGTGGATAAGTAGAGGTGGTGTCATTTCTTGCACTAAACGCTCATTCTGGGTAATTCGCGTCAGGATATTAAAAGTATTCCTCTTATGACTGAGAAGCTTCCGTTGGAACCGCTCACTTATTGTTTCTGAATTTTTAGGGACGCTATAGGAAACTAAAACAGAAAAATTACGAGGAGGAACTTTTAGGACGGGATTATCATTAATCACCTCTGAGCGAAAAAAGTTCTTTCGCCTTTCTATGGTTCGATAGACTATTTTAGGACTTCCCGGGAGGAGATCTCCCCAATGATCAAGAAGCGGCCCAATAAACGGATCAGCAAATAGAAGGAATTGACAAGCCCCTCCTTCATAGTAAAGAGAAGTAATGAGTTGCTCTAATTCTTCTTCTTTTGTTTCTGAGACTCCTGCCAAGGGGGGAATGATAAATGCAAATCCAAATGAATCTTCATTTTCAAAAATCCCGGTTTTTGGATCGTATAAACGATAGGGCAAAAGATCCTGAAGATAAGAATGGGAAAGAAATGCTTTTGATCCTTCAGGGTCACTTTTCGCAACACACTCTAATTCTTCGGAATCAAAAGAAGACATAAAACTAAGGGTGTCTTTGATCTTTTTTAAAAATGTCATAGCTTGAGTTCCTCTGGGATCACAAAAACGTTTTCCACATCATCAAATGGAGCCTCTAAATCTTTTTCTCTTTCTACGCACATGCGAACAGCATTGGAAGCAGAAGTTGCTCGGATGACAGGCGTTGGAGGATCTGATGGAAACGCTTTTGAATAAGGCGAGCAGCCACATATAAAAAGGGCAATAAAAACGATGATGATAAGGATAGCCACAAGTGTTTTGGCAGAGTTGCGGTCTAGCTTTTTGAGTTGCATGGAGATACCTGCGGGTTAATTAAGCTTTTGATAAATGAAACTGTGGGGAATTCTTCTTTAAGCTGTCCGTTGACTTCGATTGTCGGAAGCATTATTGGTGCATCTTCTTGTTTTAGGTAACGCATGGCAGCTTGGGTAGCAGAAGCTTTTTCTATCCAGGAAAGAGATAAGTCCTCCTCTCCGCCACACCCTCTATCTCTAAGTGTTTTCCCCATCCACTTCACTGCTCTTTTAGGACTTTTAGAAGCCATTTGAGCCGCAAGGCTAAAAAACTCCTTTTTTTCTTCAGGTGTTAACTTCTCAAGGCAAATCATAAGCTGGAGGGTCAAAAGATCTGCAGGATCTGGATGGAACACCCAATACACCTTCCCTGTATCAACGAGCTCTTTTTTAATCTGAGGAAAGTCTTGATTGATCAAGCGAAGGCATTTCTCACATCCAAAAGAAAAATATTCAGTGATTTGAACTAAAGCACTTGGATCTCCAAAACTTGTGGTGTACTTAGCATCGAGCTTTTCAAAGCCAAGAAGTTTAGAACTAATAGCTCCAATAACAAGTATTGAGAGATAAAAAACTGTCCTATGACTGATTGGTAGCATTAACTTTCTTCCTCCGCTCATTCTCTAATGCACGTTTGATACGCATTTTTTCTTTGATGTTATTTTCTCCAATTTCACAATCGTGAAGGAAAATCAGATCGACATGACGCATCGAATCTAAAATGAGAAAAGGTGCATTCTTTTCTTTTTCCTTAAGAAGATGCTCTGTCATTTTATCTAATGCAGTCGATCCCCCTTGAATCCCTCCCTGTTTGAGGGTGTCTAAATTGATGATAAAACTGGTATCGGTTTTACCGAGTTTCGGAAGGTCGAGCAAGGGATTGCCAGATTGCATGGCTTTGCCTATTTCTCCAACCCCGCTGGCAAGTCCAGCCCAAAACGTGCTGCTCCAGTTTTTATCGATGAGCGCACAACGTACACCTTCTTGTCCATCTTCACCTGAGACATAGGCTGCAATTTCTGTGGTAATGGTATATCCGTCTGGATAAGTTAAGTTCATCCGATCACCACGTACATAGACCCTCTCTTCAGCTAAATTGGCTGTTGCACTGCACATAATCAGGCTATCCTTGAGAGCTACACGAACACCTGCTGGTAGCCAACCATTGGAAGTAGGCTTTAGAAGAATTTTTCTAGAACCCATTGGTGTGCCAATTCCTGTAGATACGCTGGCCCCAGATACTACGACACAGCGTACAATCGTCCCTGCAGGAATAACCTCTGCAACGTGTTTTCGGTCGGTTACCTGTTCTAGTTCTATGCTTTCCATAGAAACTTCTGTGGAATTCGAAGAGGAAAGTTGTTTGCTAGGAAGAGTCAAGGTGGCAATCTTTGCATCTTGAAGTTCCATTTTTCTCAAGAGAAGGCTTTTTAATTCCTTCAGTTCTTCTGCTGTTTGTCGTTGGGTTTGAAGGACCTCTTGAGTTTTCAGCCTATTTTCCTCTTGCCACAAAGTGAGTGATTCCACTTTTTTCTCGAGCTCTTCTTGAGTGAGTTCTAAATCTCCAATACGAGAAAGATCTGGCTCTAATCCTGTTGAAACAACATCTGACTCTGTAATCTCTTTCTTGAAAGATGGTGTTGAGCGTTTTCCAAAGATCACAGATACTTGGCTGACAATAAAGACCATCGCAATGACCACTATACCTATGAGCAACCACTGTTTTTTGAGTCTTTTAGCTTCAGGACTTTTTTTTGAGTCCATGAGCTTTTTGAGTTTTTTCGCTCCCGAGCTTTCTTCTTTAGTTTCCACCATGTTTTTGCCCTCTAGTTTCTTTATCTCGACAAATAACCATGAGCATTTTTTCGCGTTCTTTTAAGCAGTTTTTCTGACAAAAAACCCATCTTTCCTGGGGAGATTTTAATGTTGCAAGGTCAAGGAGAACGCGGTTATTGGAACGGTTCTCTACAGAAAGGACCAGTAAGGTGTCAAAAGGACCTTCATATAGATAAATAGGTGTCGATTCCAAGGGAGGTGTTAAAGGAAATTGCTCGTTTTTAAGCTCTTTTGGACCGTATCCCTTAGGCTCTTTGTACGAGAGAATGTCGTTTAAGAGCTCAATTGTTTTTGAGTGAAAGTCTGTACTTAATGGCAAAACTTGATTTGTAGAAGTCTTGGTCTGATGGCTTTTTTCACAAAGATAAACGACTTCTCCGGGTCCTTCTTGGGCTGTTACATTAAGGGTTTGAGACTTTCCACTAGATGTACGTAATGTGATCGAGCTGGGAATTACAATTTCAGCAAGAGGTGAGATGAACACTTCTCCTGTTTTTTCATCGATTGCTGCCTGGAAGCGGTTTTGATCAAACCTTACATTGGTGATTTCTCCTCCTTCAAAAGTGATTCTATTGGGAGAGCTAATAGACAAGGCCACTTCTGGGGTCGTTTTGGGGTCAAACTCAACTTCTGTTAAGGCTAAAAGAGGGCTGGCACTTAAAGCAGCGCAAAAATAACTAATAACTCTCTTCATCGTGGTTTTCCTTTTGAATGTGTTTTAAAAATAGACGGCCGTCTTCCACCTTGAAGGACAGGATATAAGAAACTTCTTCTTCTTTGAGAAAAGCGGCTTTTTTGTTTCGAGGGATGTAGACTCTTTGCAGTCCTGTCACAGTATAAGTAAGCTTCTCTGGATCAATAAAGGCCCTTTGCTTGATAAAGTGAAAGGCATGATCATTTTTTTTGATGTTATCAGCTTCTTCACGCAAGACTTTTTTCAAACAGTGGTACCCTTCAGCGTGAACATGTTCTAAAAGCATGTTGTTCTTAAAATCGACATCGAGAGGAGTACGATCGACGAGAAATGTCGTCAAGTAAAGGCCGATTTCTTGTAGGTACTCTTCTGAAACCTGGGATTTCTCAATCCAATAAGGTTTACCTGCTGGAGGAATAATCACTACTCGTTCTTCCTTTTTCCCGATTAAAGAAGAAAGACGGATAAAAGCGCAGGTCATGGCTAAAAGAGCTAAGAGCAACACGTTGCGAATGGTGATTAGTCTTTTAATTTTGTCTGTGAAAAAATGGACATGCATTTGCCTACCTCAAGAAAAATCGTTTGTGAGATGGAACTAACTTGCAGAAGAAGGGCGGCAAGACCCAGTAGAGGAGCCCGTAGAAAAAATGCTTGGGAAACTCTCTTGCTATCTTACGCTTGATGCGGTAAAGCACAATTCCAATTAAAGTGCCAAGAATCAGGTGTCTACAAACAATCCCACTGAAAAATGGTAAAACAAAGCAACTAACATCTAACAAAGGACGTCCTGCAAAAGACGAAGGACTATCTAGAAATCTAAAAACTGGGATTTCTTTTTTTTCCATCAACAATTACCGTCCTGCTTCATCAATGCCAGAAATCAAGTGACCAATAGGCCACACTGATGTTAGTGCCATTGCAAGAATGACGATTAAAATCGCTTTTTTCTTGTTTCTTTTGGCATCCTCCCAGAGAAGATAAATAACGCTTAAGAGCATCCCCACGACCACCATGAGTGTATAAGGCATATTCTCCCCAAACCAAAAGGACCTGTAATAACTAAAAACCATTTCACGAATAGTGCTTGCAGTTATTTTCATATCGGCCCTTTTGTTGATATATTTTTGAGCACTGTCTGCATAAGCGCAATTTGCGACAAAGAAAAGAGCTACCCAAAAAAAGTATTTCAGCTTTTTAAGCTTTTTACTTAGTACGCGTTTCTGATTCATAAGGGGCAAGATTGCTGGCGTTTTTTTCATCACATTTCCTTTTTACTGGGGTTAAGTTAACAGGTGATTTTGTGGGATTTTTCTATTGAGTCCATCAATCACCAATCTGGATCAAAAGATCTGAACTTCGAATGAAGAGATGGTTATACTTTTCTTTAAGCTTTAAAAGAGCGGCTATCCGATGTTGGAGGGTTTCATCTTGTATGAGAAAAATAGTTTTTTCGGTTTCTTGCAGCGTTTGTTTGGCTTTAGGAATGTCTCTATGGACAGTAACAAAAAACTCGACCAGGTCTAGTAGTGCATGAGATCTTTGACTTGGAGATTGAATTTCCCAAATGGAATTTTCGATCTTTTCTACTGCTACTAAAGATTCTTGAGTGCTTTTTTTGTATTGCTCTTTGGCTAAAAGGAGTTCGGCTCGGCATCGATATGATGGAAGAAGAAACCCCCTAAGGTCTTCCTGAGCAGATGTAACTTCCCCTGCCGCTATCTTATTGCGTACCTTCCGAAGTAGCAATCGATCTCGCACGCTACTTGCTCTAGTTTTAATCTGGCTTGTTTCTGAAGCAATTTTCTGCTGGATGGCGCACCCGGATGTCAAAACCAAGGGAACGCAAATTACTGCAATAAGAACAGAGGCTTGTATTATCCCCGATTGAGGAAGTCTACTTCCAACTGTATTTTTTTGCTTCACTAACTGACGAAACCTGCTCAGAAGCATCTTTAAGCGATCTTTAAAGATTTTTCTTACAATCATTTAATCCTCAATGATTTATATTGTTTAAAAAACGGTGATAATTCCACCCAGCAATTTATGGCAACACTAAAATATCTCTTCGCTAAATCAAATTCTCCATTATTTGTCATTTGTATTCATTTACAAACATTTCTTGTTCTAACAAATCTTTTTAATACTCTCTTTTATTCCTTCCTTGAGAGTCTCAAACAAGTCGTTTTGATTGATCCATTCAACCTGGTCAAAAGTAATAGGAACCATAGTTCGAGTTTCAAGAATGGCATCTCCACTAAGGGATCGAGAAATCCTAACTTTCATCCCGAGGTGTAAAATCCCACAGACTTTTCTACGCGTAATGTCCCAATCTAAAAACGAAACTTTAGGAGTGCAAATAGTCAGCACTAGACGCAAATCTTTTCCTAAAAGATAACTCCTCAGGTGTCCTACAGATTCGAATGAGTCCAGAGCTTCTTTAAGTTCTTGAATATCCTTTTGAAACGACATAAATAATCTCCCTATATGGCGTTAATGATTGTTTTGGCTTCCTCTAAAAATGTGGGCTGTAAAGCCTTCAGGACGGTTTCTTCCCAGGCTCCTTTGAGATTTTGGAAGACTCTTAACACAGAACGTTCTGGTAAGTGTTTGTGAACTAAAAACTGAACGTGCAGTTTTTCTTCTTGGGAGGACTCTGGACAAAAACTTGTTTTTTGGGGAAGAAACACGATTTCCCCCCGATTTTTTTGTAAAAGAGACTTCACTCGTTCGATTTGTTTTAAACAGGATTGGCTAGAAAAAAAGACTGAAAAAGGATCTTTTAAAGAAATGAGATAGTTCAAGAACGCTGTTGGGTTTTTAACTCTTAGAGTATAGAGCTGTAATCGTTCATACGAGTGTAGGGCTTGTCCCAAATGGGAAAATCCCTTCCTAAGAAGCTTTAAGAGAGATGAGGGTGAAATATCTAAACCAACTTTCACCATTTTTCCTAAACGCTCATATGTGTTATCGATCGCTGGAGAAAATCCATGTTGAGGGCGCTGAAGATACTCGAGCACTTCATTGACAATTTTTACTCGATATCCGACTCCCCTATCTTTTAAGGTTTTTGAAACCCAACCGTAAGGATTAGAAACTCGATACCCTTTTTTGATCTTTTTAAACAAAAGCTGGATCGTTTTTCGCAGAAGTGGAATGTCTTTTAGCCACCATAATGGAATTTGAGAAAAATGATTCTCTTTTGAGGGGGTCATTAGACGTCGATAGATAACGCGTAGGTTTTGTAATTGGTCTTGGCGGTCACTTTGAGATAATCCTGAATTAGGATATTGAGGATCTTTTCCGAGCACCTCTTTCCCCTTCTGGGTAAGCAAATAGGTATTTTTCCCATCGCATATCTTTTGAAAGATGGGATGAAGGTACTGGTTTCTACAACGTAGGATTAGACCTGCATTAATATCTCGCTTGATATAGTTTTTCGCGCTGCGCGTTGTTGTTTGGCATTTTCTAGCAATGCCTTCATAGGAAATTTTGACGATATCTCTTTTCTCAAATAGCTTTTGAGACCAGAATTTTTGGGTTGCCATGGGAAGAACTCCTTGTTCACAAGGAAATCCACATTGCTCAAACAACAACCTTTTTCTAAGAAAGAGCCCCGCAAAATTGCAGGGCTCCAGCCTTCTTCCCAAGGCATGTAATGAGTGTGCTTTAGATTGCAAAAATCTAAAGTGAATAGAGGATTGAGATTAACTCGCTGTGCGTTGGGGAAGAAGGATACTAGATTTTTTCTTTCAAACCTTTTAGAATGAGGTTTGAAGCTAAGGTTTGTTGCTATTAACATGTGATTCCTTAGTTTCACGCCCTGGGAGGTGACAGCCTCTCAGGGCACTTTCTTTTCTGTACTTTCCATCTTATGCAATTTAAAATTTTTTTCTCTAGCAAAAATTTCAACAAAAAGTCTCACGAAGCCAGTGCTTTAGCAAATATTCATATAACTTATATATAAGGGTGAAAATTATGTGTTTTGGAGCGCGCAAAAAAAATCTGAAAAAATTTATCACCCCCCCCTCATGATCATCAACTAAAGTCATATGACACTGAGGTTCGTCATTCCAAGAAATAGCTTTAAGAAAATCATCGACGTGGCAAAAAATGGAGATGATTGCAATTTGCATCGTTTCCCTCGAGGTTGTTTTTTTTTGGAAAAAAAATTTAAACCAAGAGGGATTTTTTTTGCAAAAATTTAATGATTAACAGCTTAAAGAACTTTAGAAGTATGCTTATCTAGGTAGCAACTTGAGTACATATTGTATTTAAGTACTATCCCAACATAAAATGAAATCGTGCGTGTTGGTACGCCTGATCGTTCGTGCAAAGATTTCATCAACCAACAGAATGGTATAACTTTAAATCAAACTTGTTATCCACAATTGGTTACGAACGCAAAATATATTCGGATAATAGGTTGTCTAACAAGGGTTATATTATGAAGCACATTAAATACTTCAAACAACAAGCAAAAAAACTTTTCAAAGATTACAACACAAAAACTCCCTACATCGATCAGATAGATAGGCAATCCTATTATAACTACACCCCAAAGTATTTCGATATAAACGGCATTTTATTCGATTACGACTGTGACGAGGATAATTTCAGCTTAATGAATGCTCAGCATGTCATTTCTCTAATGGCCGGATTTCGTAAATGGACAGATTTAATAAAAGCTTCTGAAACTGAGTTGGAACTCGCAAAGGAACTCTTTGATAATCAGGATTTAATAGATATAGAAGATTGGAATTCTTATATTATTCGTGTAGAAAGCGACAACAAGATAACTCTTGATCCTAAGGAGAAACTAGACATATTCAAGCTCGTTTTTCTTAATGAAAGATCTTCTTTTGAAAATCCATTTGGGGGTTACCGTATAAAACGTAATTAACCCCAAGTTGCTACCTAGATAAGCACGGGGAACATCCTTTAGAAAATGTGTGAAGTAGAATTGGTTGAGTTATTTGAAAGATCAAATAAATCAGACGTGTGAGCAAGATCTCTACAAATCTTTATTGAGCGTAGAAGATCACACAGAAGAAGAAATGAGAGTTTTTAGCTTTCTCCCAGGAGAGAATTTAACTCCTTTTCGCGCAGGAATTAGAATGGGAGTTTCTGGGGACTTTGGGTTTCGACCAATTTTGGACTTTCTTTCTACTACTTCAAAAATACCAAAGTCTCTGAACTCAAATCGATTTCCCTCTACCAGGTTTTCAGTAACAGTATGCAAAAACTCCACAACGATTCTTTGAACATCTTTAGGGTCCATTCCTCTTCTTCGAGCAATTTCGTGAATGATTTGCCTTTTTGTAATTGTTCTCATTTAATTCCCTGCCTGGTTAATCGTGTGCATAAGATTGTTTTCCCAACGGAAGAGTTTTGAGACACTCTTGCCTTCGCACTTTAAATGGGCTGACGAGAAGCCGCTATCTTCTTGTTCTTTCAATACAAAGGGAAACCTTAGTTGGTCAAGGTCTTCTTGTTTTGAAAATTGCTGGAGTCTGTTTTGCATTTCGTCTTCTGTCATAACGTCATATTGAATTAACTCTCACGAAAAATCAAGTTCGAAGAGATTAATTTTTTGCTAGAACAGTCGTTAGCATTGATTCGCACCAAAAAAATTGACATGAAACTCCCCTTTCGAACAAAATTAAATGAACTTAGCAGGAGAAAATTCGAAGTTTGTCAAATAATTTTAATCCAACAAATTCAAAAGTAAGCGGTATTTTGCATCGTAAGTCTTTTACTCTTCGTTTAGAGGCTGAGCTGTTGGATAAGATCAAAAAGGACGTTGAGTATCAAAAAAGAAATCTCAATTATAGCATGACTGTTCAACAGTGGATTGTTGAAGCCATTCTCAACAAGGTTAACAACAAGAGAAGAAGAGAGGTCATCAAGATGTTCTCGTCAGGTCAAAAAGTGGTCCCCTTTCCGATTAGATTGGATCAAAACCTATTAAACACTATTGAACAGGACATCCTCTCTTTGAGCCCAACAAGACTCTTAAAAAAAGGTGCGAAGTCTCTTTGGATCAGAGATGCAGTTCTTCGAAAACTCGAAGATTAAGGATCTCATAATACCCTCATTACGCAGGAAACCTCTTGTTTTAACAAGGGGAAAGTGGCTGTTCAACCTCGTGATTGAAATCCCTAATGCTGAGCCTTCCCTGAGAAATGGTGTGATGGGGATAGATCTTGGGGAAAATAATCTGTATGCAAGAAACTGAAAAAAAACCCTTAGAGACAAGCGAGATCGTTACCTTGCTCTTCGCCGCCACAATATGGTTAAATATCTAAATATTAAACGTTTAAAACATAATTTTGTTATCAGACGTTCTGAAAAAGTAGGGTTATTCCCCTTTTGATGGAAGGATTTCTCGTATTCGTTCTCCCTCAGAAGAATACAAAATAGCTTTCCAATCATTAATGTTACGGGATTTTGAGCTAAAATTGGCTCCTATTACAAGAGTGTCTTTGTTGCTCATAGAAAAACGCTGTCTGTACTTCTTTCTTTCAGTTTGTGTCAAAGCAATCTCTGCTGTTTTGTCAAGCTTGAGTTCAAAAATGCAAACTGTTTCAGGCGTCTCTGTCATAAGATCGATACGACCAATATTTGTAGAAATTTCCGCCATCGTTTTAATTCCAGACGTTTCCAGAAATGTGAAAAAAACAGCTTGATAAAATCCTTCTTTAGCATGGTGAAATACATGATATGGCATTTTAGCAAAGTGGACGTTCATTTTGCTAAAGAACGCATTCAAATCTAGTTTGTGAAGGTCTTGCTTTATCTCTTTTGCTGCACGAGTCACTTCTAGTGGGTCGACCTCTGTAAACTCTTGAAGGAGAGAATTAAAAAAAGCTTCTTTAACCTCTTTATTAGGAAAATCAAGGTCGTAGGAATTTTCCTCAGGGTTGTATCCATTAATTGTTAGATAACCTGTTTGGAACATCAGAGCAGCTAGATGAATACGGTCCAATTTACTAATATCTGAAAGAGTACTTTTTAACGCAGATGTCCCACTTAGTGGAACAACAGATTGCGGGTGCTTTTTGGCCTCATCTATTAAAAACGAAGGGGTCCCTGTACTGTACCAATAGCTCTCGGCTTTCTTAGCGCTTAGGTAGCGTAGTGTTGAATAAGGGTTATAAACAGAAAGTTCACTCTCAGAAAATCGGTAGCCGTTATACCAAGTGCGTATCTCTTCTACAATATCCTGTTCAGATACTGAATTTCCGTGTTTGTTTCTGTTCTTGGCAATATCTTGGATATAATCCTGAAAGTTTTCTTTTAGCTCCTCTTCAGTATACCCCATCATCCCAGCATATTTTGGGTCCATTGTAATATCTGTTAGGTTGTTGGGGCCTGAGAAGAGTGAAACTTGAGAAAACTTGCTAACGCCTGTGATAAATGTAAATTTCAAATAACGATCAAGGCTTTTCAGTGTTCCAAAGAATGCTTTAAGGAGATCTCGGTTTTTTTCCGCAACTTCAACATTTTTTAGGTGATTGATGATAGCACTATCATATTCGTCCACAAGAACAACGACCTGATTTTTTTCTGAAAGACTGGTGATTAACCTGTTGAGTTTCGATAGATAAGATGACCCCTCAGTAGGTATTTCATGAAGATTCGAAAAGTCATCAATGGCATCTTCCAGACCTTTCTTAAAGTCTTTAGAAGTTTCGCTTAGAATTTTTGCGAAATCAAAATGCAAAACAGGATGTTCTCGCCAATCGTAGTCACTTTCATAAATTTGGAGACCTCGGAAAAGCTCTTTGTTTCCTTTGAATATTTCTTCTAGGGTATTTAAGAAAAGAGATTTTCCAAATCTTCGAGGACGAGACATGAAAAAATAAGGAGCACCCTCGTCAATTAAGCTCTTGATAAAACCTGTCTTATCAACATATAGGTATTCACCTTCTCCAAGGATTTTCTCAATACTTTGAATTCCGATAGGTAGTTTTTTCATTTCTGTGGATTTTCTCCTTTTACGTCTTACTTGTTAGTATAGAGCACGCAGTACCAATTTTTCGAGATTAAAACAAATTTTTACAATCTAATGTTCTTTTGAGGGCTCCTTATGAGAGGAAAATTGATTCCATTCTTTTTAACTACAATGCTGTGGCGATGATATCCGCTTTTGTAGATGGAAATGAAACAAAGCCTTCCTCATCTTCAAATTCAGGGTAACGTTCTAAGAATTTTTCCGTTAAGGTTTCAAAAAATTCTCTTTGATAGCCATATGGAATATTCCAATTAGCTGTGAGAGTTCCTTCTAGCCAATCAACCATCTCTTTCCTAGATCCAAAAATTTGACATTTTTTTATAACTTTACAAAAGTCAACTTTATAATCCGCCTCTTCTAAAGTCCTTCGAATAGAAGCCTCAGAGTTCATTCTTCGCTCAGAGCTATGACTTGATGGAAATTGCCAACCTCTTATTTCCATTTCTTCCGACACAATACGAGAAAATTTTTTTGAGATGCCTGTTGGCAAAGTAATTATAAGTTTACCATTTGGAAGGAGATGGGTTTTTAAGTTTTGTAGGACAACAATTGGGTTTGGGATGAGATGAAAAACACAAAACGAAACAATAACATCAAATTTTTGATCTGTCTTAAATTTTAAAAAATCTAAGTCCAGAGATTCTTGAAACATTAAATTCGGATATAATTCACAGGGAAATAATTTCTGAGCTACGTGAATCATTTCACTGGACAAGTCCACCCCCAAAACACTCCCATTTGGTACAATATAGGAAATGAGAGCTGTTATTTTGCCATCTCCAGAGCCAAAATCTAGTATCCGTTCATTTCCTATTAACTTGTATCTAGATAAGGCTTCCCAGGCCCACTGGGTTTGTAACTCAGAATTATGAATATAAAGCGTAACTAAACTTCTTCTATTCCACCCTTCTTCTTTAGAATTGATTTCACAGTTTTCTCCGAATAAAGAGCTGAAAAGCATAGAACATAGCACTAATTTTTCAAAACTTTTCATTTTGACATTCCCTTAGTATATTGCAGTTGATTTCAAGATAAAATTGCGAAAAGTGTCGGTATCAAGGAAACGCAGATCGCATGAAAGCACAAAATACATTAACCCAGGGACAATCGGACCATAGCCTTTGGAATGAGTCGACTTCCTCTAGAGAGAGGAGGAGGCTAATGTTTCTGAAAAAGCTTGCGCGCTTTGAAAAAGTGGTCTTCTAACTTCATTTTCTTCTACAGAAAGCTCCCTAAGCCTTTGAACAAAGAGATTGCACTGTTCAAGATCGGAATTTCGTTCAAAAACGACATGGCCATTAAATTCCCAAAATAATCCCTTCCTATCAGAGAAAAAAGTGAGAATTGTATCAACTAAAGACGCAATAGATTTCTCAACTCTAATAAACTCCTCATATCTCAATGATGATTTTTCAAGTTCTTGATCAAATAATTGTAAGGCAACCGCTTTATACCTACCATCACAATTCGTAGCCTCAATCGCAGACTTCCCCTGCGCCTTAGCTAGACTAACCCTCTGTTTAAAATCAGTTAATCTTTCTAAAACAAGTTTAACCTTTTCTTTTGACCGCAAGATTTCAACGTCATTGGTGATCACATCAATCTTAAGCATCCCTTCCAAACTTTTGAGTGTCTCCGTTAATTCACAACCCATTTTGTGGTAATTAAGTGCTATATTTTCGACTAATGGCAAAAGCTCAACAAAATCACCAAGCTCATCCTTGGAGTAATTATTAATTGGAAATTCCGATTTGTTATTAATTACAACATCACGAGCGGCTTGAATTAAAGCGTGTTGAAAATTTTTTTTATGGAGCCTCAATTGCTCCGTGGATTTAAGCTGTTCAAAAGACTGTTGAACAACGCCAATCAAGATGAACCTATCCAACTAAATTTTTTATCCAAGTATAAACTACCCCCAATATTACCAATCCATTCCATATCACGAATAAACGCTCCCATCGCATCAATAGCCGACGACAACGTCTTTTTAACCAAGCAAAAGCTCGTTCTACCTTCCAGCGTTGTGGGCTCAATTTGAAGAAATGGGTAACTTCGTTAATTTCTGGCGCCCATCTTCCTTTGATTTTCCGATAGGGAATTAGAGGAAATATTCCCATGTTTAACAAAAACTGACGTAACCAGCCTGCATCATAACCTTTGTCTGCCTCAAGAACAACTACTCGCCCTTTGAGTGACTTTAATGGAAGCTGTGTAAGCAATCTGCTAACTTCCTGTTTTTCATCCCCCTTTGCATCGGTAGTTGTAATGGCTATTGCATTGCCGTTTTTATCGATAAGCAAGTGAAGCAGAACTCCCTTGCCTTTATAACCATAATCAACTTTTTCCCCTCCTCCTGGAGCGGGGGGAAAAAGAACCGTCCACAGCTACTTGAGAAAGATCAACTTTTCCTTCCATTATTGCTATCTGTAATAGCCCACTCATCACCTTATCAAAAACTCCTTCAACACTCCATTGCTTTAACCATTTGTGAGCTGTAGAACGAGGGATAAAAAGAGAGGAATCTGTCGGAAGATCCGCCCAACGACATCCTCTCGTTAAGATAAAGAGTATTGAATTCCAGGTTTTGCGTAGATCACTTCGAGGAGTTCCTCTCTCCAAAGGAAAAGTATGGTCCATAAGACCTTCAATGAGTTGCCATTGTTCATCTGATAAACACTTAAATCCTGCCATGTCATCTCCTAAATTTTTTTAAAAGAATATAGCATTTAACTTTTTAGTTGGATAGATTCATCAACATCGGCAAAATTAAGAATGAAAAATATAAAACGCGAACAAGCCTGTTTCTCTTTTGTGCTGACACTATGCCAAACCCTTCTTTTAATGAGAATGAAGGTCATTTATGGCATACGCAGTTATTTTAAGTCCACCCAAAGACGAGCGTCTTATTCTAGATGAACGAGGCAGCATACTCATAGGCCCCTCAGGGATTTATGAAAACATAGCTTCGACGGAGTAGAAACACGCAAACACCAGTTCTGTTGGGGGTCCTGAGGCAAAAAATCCTTTCTAAGAGACACCCACTTTCTCTTCCCTTTTTTCTTCTGGACATCAAGCTGTAATCTCAAACAGCCCATCTATAAACTTTTTTGAGATAAAATGAATCGATTCATATACAGAACTCGGTGCTTCTGCTGCCCTGAATGTTTGAAATCACTGGCTATACCTTTATTCAAAAGCTTCAAGCCTAAAGAAAAAAAGGTGCTAATAGCCGACGGCTTTATGGCCGACGGCATAAGCAGCGCCCTCTTATAAGATCTTATATATTCTTATAAAAATCTTATAAGATCTTACTCGCAAAAATCCTCTATGAAAAATGCTACTAGCATGACGGTATTCTGCGACCAGTATGACGATAAATGCAACCGGTATGACGAAAAATACTGTTATTTTGCGACCAGTATAGCGTAAATGTGCTACTAGTATGACGAAATACTGACGCAACTTGTAAGGTCATCTGCTACTTTGAACGATATGGGAGTGGAAAAAGACAAGAAAATCGACAAGTTCTTACTCTAAGTTCTATAGGAGCTACCTATACCTCTGTATTTGCTATTAGAGTCTCGGCGATGTGCTATCTATGCCCTGGAAAAACAATTGGCTTCTAACACCTCGAGGCAGTATTGGCCAATTCCATAATGATTGGTTTATCTATGCTACAGATTGTGAGTGCAAAACTCTAAGAAGATTTCTTCTTATTCTTTATTAAAAACTTAAGGTTGAAATGCTATATCACTAAACCAAACAACATGTCGGGGAAGCTTGAAAGTTCTATAGTTATTTAAAATCTATCTAAAAGATCTATAGGAAAGGTTTGTTAAGGAGAGATTTTTGCGACAGATTGTGAGTGGTGTGCGACAGATTGTGAGTAGTAGGTCTCATATGGATGTTAAACCACTATTTTATACTTGTTTAAGATTGTTTTGAGTAAACATTCAAAGTTCTGATCGTCATATTCAGACCAAGCTTCTGAAAAATTTTGAACTAGCTTTGGATAAAAAAAACCATTTTTAAACAGGGTTTTTTCATTCCCCCACTCCCACGACCTTTCTTTTGGTCTTTACTTTTCGTTGTTCCCTAAGTTAAGTCACTCGTTCTTTCAAGCCATAAACCTTCCGGCTTTTCGGGAAAACTGGTAGTATTGAAACGAAAAGCAAATCTGTTTGTTTATTTTTCTTGGGTGAAAAAAAACCACCCTCTCAAAGTATATCTGAGTTGCGATGATAATGTTTCGTTCCCATTTTTCCATCTTGCTCTCCCCTACAATTAGTTTTTGGTTAATACAAAATGAGCCGTCACATTATTATGACATCGACTTGATGTCAAACATTTCTTGTCTATGTAAAAAATTTGACGTGCAACTCCCTTTTCAAGCGAATTTATTAAAGATGTGTTCTGAGAGGTTCATAAGGTTGTCTAAAAACTTTGATTCACATAGTCCAAGTTTTACTATTGATATCCCCCTCTCTTCGGGAAAAGAATTCTTAAATCTTTTAGACCCTGCTTCATCGTGCGGCTTATTGACTAACCCCATATGCTCGAAATCAGACAGTTTTTCAGCTAAAGCACAAAAGCCATAGCAGGGTCTGCCGAAAAACTCCTGGACGCACCCTTCGTCATGCTAGTAGCACCATTCAAAATAGAGAAGTTCGTCATACTAGTAGCAGCTCCAAGAAACCAAGCTTCGTCATGCTAGTAGCACCATTCAAAATAGGGAAGTTCGTCATACTAGTAGCAGCTCCAAGAAACCAAGCTTCGTCATGCTGGTAGCATTAGATTTTTTTGTTCTCTTCCATTCTCATGTCGTTCAAAGTAGCAGACGATTTTATATGTTGTGCTAGCATTTCGTCATGCTAGTAGCAGCTCCAAGAAACCAAGCTTCGTCATGCTGGTAGCATTAGATTTTTTTGTTCTCTTCCATTCTCATGTCGTTCAAAGTAGCAGACGATTTTATATGTTATGCTAGCATTTCGTCATGCTAGTAGCAGCTCCAAGAAACCAAGCTTCGTCATGCTGGTAGCATTAGATTTTTTTGTTCTCTTTCATTCTCATGTCGTTCAAAGTAGCAGACGATTTTATATGTTATGCTAGCATTTCGTCATGCTAGTAGCAGCTCCAAGAAACCAAGCTTCGTCATGCTGGTAGCATTAGATTTTTTTGTTCTCCTCCATTCTCATGTCGTTCAAAGTAGCAGACGATTTTATATGTTGTGCTAGCATTTCGTCATGCTAGTAGCAGCTAGTTTTTTGCATTTCTCTCAACTCATTGTCTCTCTAAAGCTCCCTTAATTTTTATCTTTTTTTTTATCGAAGCACAATCTAGAAGGGGCTAGTGACAATAGCTCACTTCCAAACTGGGTCTAAAAGATTTAAGAATTCTTTTCCCGAAGAGAGGGGGATATCAATAGTAAAACTCGGAAATCTAGGGTTTAGTGTCGAGTGTTACTGAAAATTGGGGTTAAGGCTAAATACATACTTTAGCTGTCCATTGCTTCCCTCTATAACCTTTACAGAGGTGATTAAACCAAGATTTTTTATTGTTTGAATAGCGTCTTCTACTTTTTTTTCAGCTCGTTTTTTTTGACGAGCTGCTAAGTAGTTATCAAGCTTGAGGAGATGCGGGAGTCGGTCTTTGTTAATTTCAATCTCGAAACGTTTAGATGCTAGTTCTCGTAGCATATAGTCTCTTAAAAGGTTCATCGCTTCTGTGACATATCGATGTCCTCCAGCGGCAAGGATCATTTTCTTATTAATATCTGACGGATATTCAATGTATTTAGAGTTGATTTGATCTACAAGAATGGGATTAAAGCCTATAATTAACTCACCTTGCGCATCAAAAAATGACTCGTCCCCTGCATTGGCTTTTTTAAGTTGTTTTTCATCCATTCCTTCTGTGAATTTAATGACTTGGATTAAGCTTTGAAATTCTTCGATCCTATCAGTTAAAATTTGAGTTTTCCCGTTTTGCTCGACTTTTCGTTTCCTATCAAATTTTAAGAGAAATTTTTTTGCTGAAAGGTTCATTAGGGTTTCTCTTACAAATTTGACTTCATCTCCGGA
This sequence comes from Simkania negevensis Z, assembly GCF_000237205.1. Lineage (GTDB taxonomy): Bacteria > Chlamydiota > Chlamydiia > Chlamydiales > Simkaniaceae > Simkania > Simkania negevensis. The sequence continues at coordinate 110,492 of NC_015710.1, forward strand.
ATAGTGACTTCGGTCGATGTACGCTCTGTATAATTCACCAGGTTTAATACGTAATCTTGGGCTTTCTTTTTTTTCTTTGCCGAATGGGACCAAATCTACAGGCATGTTCCCTTTGTAATAATCGCCGTTGTCTGGCTCATAGTTTTGGCTTTTTTGATGTAAAAGCTTTTGGAGAGTGTTCAGAAGTTTATCTTCAGGAGGCGTCAGCCTAACACCAACAGATTTGACTTCAAATTCATATTTTTCAATTTTAGTTTTTAAGTGTTTAGACTCAATTTGCTCGAAGAGGTTTAGCTGATTTTGCTTTGGATATTCATACTTCAATTTTTGGTCTATAAAGTGGCCTGAGTGTCGTATTTTCTCAATATGCTTTTTTGAAGGATCAAGAATTTTGATTAATTTTTCGCTGTTGTTTTTTAGAAATATTAGTCTATTTAGAAGATCAGTTTTCTCCTTTCTATCAGAGGCTTCAAGTTCGACTTGTTTGATAAGTTGGTTGATTCCTTGTTTTCTAAACTCAGGACTATGAATTGTATCTTCTATTGGAGAGTCTAATAGCTCTTCCCAAAGTTTTTCGATTTGTGAGAAAATTGCACCGTTTTGGGCTAGTTCAGCAAAATCATTAATCGTCAGATTTTCTCTTTCGTCGAACTCTTGTTGGCTTAGCTTAGAAGGAGTCATTTTCTTCGTTATCTCCTGAGTCTAATGAATCAAATTTGGCAAAACTTTTTGAGAAAAATAGAGAAACAACGCCTGTTTTCCCATGACGATTTTTAGCAACGATAAGCTCTGCTTCATTAGGTCTATCATTTTCATTGTAATAGTCGGGTCTAAGTAAAAACGTGACTACATCAGCATCTTGTTCGATGGTACCACTTTCTCGCAAGTCACTTAAAAGGGGGCGATGATTTGTCCGTTCCTCAACTTTTCTGGATAACTGGGAAAGGCATAATATAGGAAGGTGTAGTTCTATAGCAAGATTTTTGAGGTCTCGAGTAATGTTAGAGACTTCAACAAGTCTGGTCTCACCGGAGGCTTTTACGAGTTGTAGGTAATCAACAATGAGCAATTGTATTCCCTTTTCTTCTTTAAGAAAGCGGGTTTTAGCGATAAGCTCTTGAATGAAGCACCCCCCCTCCTGAACGTAAATGGGGAGCCTTGATATTTTAGGTTCGATTTTTATTATTTTATCCCATTCCTCATCCGAAACCCTTCCCTCCCGAATAGTGCTTCCTGAGATCTCAGACTCAATAGAAAGGACTCTCTCGTAGAGCTGCTCAGATGACATTTCTAGCGATATAATTCCAATCGGATGATGCTCTGCAATTCTTGCGGCAAAGTTAAGGGCTAGAGCAGTTTTTCCCATACCCGGTCTGGATGCGAGAATCATTAGGTTTGAGTTTCCAAATCCTCCGATAACTTGATCTAAATCCGGATAACCAGTTGAAATTCCATCTACATAAGGTTTATTGTGCTTCCTGAAATAGTCTCTTCTCTTTTCAAGGGCTTTTAAGTATTCCCCTCTTTCACTTCCCTTACTTATTTCAAAAAAGGAGTTGGCTTCTGACGGTGAAAGGTGCTTGGAGATTTTTTGAAACCTTTGGGTGAATAGGTCTAGAAAACTTGGGACATCTTGAATAGTTCCTATTTCGGCCCCAACCTTGTTTACTTCTTCAATGATTTGACGTTTTGCCCAATTGTTTTTGACTATTTGTACGTAGCTTTCAAGGTGTATGGGTGATGGAGCTGACTGCGCTAGCTGAAAGAGATAATCTATTCCTCCAACGCTATCAAGTTGTTTTGATCCTTTCATTTCTTCAATGAGAAGCTGAAGTTCTGCGGGTTTTAGTTTTTGTTCAAGCATCTGAAGAGCTTGAAAAACAGCCCTATTTTCAGAAAAATAGAAGTAGGCTTGGCTTAGAAGGTCACAACCGAGTTTTCGATCTTCTACGCTATTGACCATCCGCCCCAAAAGCAACTGTTCTGCTTCTTGGGAAGCAACACTAACTAAATTTTCCATCACACGATAAAGATAGGTTTTTTATTGGAAGGATACATTGATGGTAATGAGAAGTCAATCTTCAGATTGAAATGGATGCCGAGAACTTGTTAGTCTCTAGTAATTAGTGATTAATGCAAATGTACAACTGTTATACATTCACTTGGTGAGAGTCAGCAAAATAAGACGTTGCTTGAACAATTTAATTCTGATAAATTAGGGTGTTGAAGAGAAACAAGAGATAGTTACAGGTCATAAATGAAAGACAAGAAAGCTATGAAAACGATTACATTTTGTTCGTTTAAAGGCGGGACATCCAAAACGTCTACTGCTCTTAATTTGGGGGCGTGTTTGGCAAAATTCCACGAAAAAAAAATCCTATTATTAGACTTTGATCCACAAGCAAACCTCTCTGTTGGTTTAGGAATTGGGGCTGATCGACTGGAAACTATGGTTCCCGTTTTGCAAAGACAAGTTGATATCCAATCAGTAATTGTTGATACATCGGTTCCTAATCTCACATTGATCCCTTCAAATGCTTATCTAGATGGAATTGACAGGAAGCACCCACTCGTAAATGATCAATATGCTCATGAGCGCGTTAGAAAGGAGTTAAGCAAGATCGAAGAAGAGTATGATTTTTGTTTCATAGATACTCCGCCCTCGCTTGGATGGTTGACTCAATCGGCTTTCTATGCGTCTGATTATTCGATTGTTTGTGCTATACCTGAGGCATACAGCATTATCGCTCTAGAAAGACTGAAAGAGTTCTTTGAGGCAATTAATGAAAATCATCGTATAGATGTATTAGGTGTTCTTTTAACTTTTTGGAACGATAAGGGAGCTATCAACGATGAGCTGTTGGGTTCAATCGAAGAATCGTTTCCACAAAAAATCTTAAAGTCGAAAGTTAGAAGAGACATCGCTGTTTCCAGAGCTGTTTTTGAAGGGGTGCCGGTAGAAGATTTCGATCCAACTTCTAGAGCTGCGAATGATTATAAAGTTCTGGCTGAAGAGTTCCTGGATAGATTGTCTAAGGTCGATTTAAAAGCGGAGGAGAAAGTTAATGTCTAAAAAACTTAAATTTTCTAACCCAGCCATGAAGAAGAGTGGAGCTGCATCTAGCAAAAAAGAACAGTTCAATTTAGCTGCGAATGTAAACAGCTTTAATGCAATTTTTGACTTACAAAAACTTGATTCTGCAGAAGAACAGAGGATTCATGAGATTCTTGAGAAAAACTGGATTCCAGATAATTTATCTCAAGATGAAATGGAAAAAAATTTCGGATTATTGAAGACGATTACATCTGAGATTAAGTCCATTTCAAGGCAGGGAGCCATTTTGATTGGAGAGAGGGTCGTTCGAGCAAGAGAGCTTTTAAAGCCATTTCGAGATGGTACTTTCACTCTGTGGCTTGAGTCTACATTTGGAAGTCGTCAGAGTGGTTATAATATGCTGTCTTACTATGAATTTTTTGTTGCACTCCCTTCAGAGGACTTAAAAAGTAAGTATAAAAAAATGGCTCAAAGAGCAGCATATCAACTTGCAAGTCGGAAAGGGGATATTCAGAAGAAATTCACTATTATTGATCAGCACTATGGTTTAAAGAGTAGTGAAATAATAGGAATTCTCCAGAGAGAATTTTCTACGAGAGATCTTCGAAGTAGAAAGACTGTCGATGGTCTTATAAACCGTCTTCTTGAGACTGTAGATCATCTTGTGAAACGAAGAAAAGAACTTTCTGCTGAAGATTTGAAAGATATTAAATATGCCAATGGGCGACTACAAGAGATTCTGAAAAGATAAAAGGGTCTGTGTAGATTGTCTATTTTCTTTTTAAACCTACCTGAAATGATTCTAACAAAGTCTATGGCAGCTATCTTCTTATGCAGATCATGAAAAGTCTTTAGAAAAGTCAAGGATCAAGACTATTCTTTTAGAAGTTTTAATGATTTGACTAAGGCATGATTTCAAAAATTCTCAAGATAAACAAGAAGATATCTGTCCTTCTGATATAGATCTTGATCGCGATTTGGTTTAACATTCATCCATAGCAAGGAGAGAGAGTTCAACTCTAAGTTTTGCATTATTTTTCATCTTGAAGTATTTGGATATTTGTTGAGGAAGTTGTGGGGATTGTATGAGGTAAATAGTGAAGTTTGACAGTAAAGAAACTGTTACTTAAAATATTTTTCACTTTTACAAGTGGAGATTGAAATGTGGTAGCAGAAATACCCGAATTTGGAGAATCAGTCTTTCAGCCATATAAAGCCTCAGAAGAAAATACTTCGGAGATTTGGAATGGGCGAGAAATAAGAGTTGCAAATAGCTTGAAAAGCAGTAGATTTGCTCAAACAAAGATATCTTCTCTTTCTCTAGATAGCCAAGAGAATAGCCCTATAGCTCAAAGCATTTCTAGAGCTTCTCTACCTCTAAGAGGATGGAATCATGAAAGTTTTCCAACACCGCCAACGAAGCCAATCCTTACTCCTGTTCTAGATGGTGATACTTGTTTGTATTATGCTCGTAGTTTCAAGACACACCTCTTAAAATGGATGCATGATAGTTTCGTCAAGAAAGATTTGATGGACGAATGTGACTACGACCAAATCGAAGGAATTCTTCAGATGCTTGTTGATGAAGTTCAAAACTACGTTTCAATGGCTGGTTTGTACAGCACTAACGTCGATTGGAAAGGAGTTTTGTATCCGTTAAATAGGTTATTTCAATTTTGGAATTACAAATGGAAGAACTACAACGTACCTCCTAGCCCTTATGACTATCCGCTGCCTTAGAAAGGAGAGGAAACAATGAAAACATTTGCTTCAAGAACAATCAAGACCATCGTTAAGTATGGCTTTCCACTAGTTATTGTATGCTTTGCTTGTGGATTTTCTGTAAATATAGAGAAAATTCCTAATAATGGTAAGCACTACGGTAATATTTCGAATAATGTATCACAAGGCTCTGGGCCTGAAGACAAGACAGGGTCTCCTTTGAATGGAATCCAAAAAATCGGTTTTTTCTGTTTAGGAGGTGTTCCATCGTTTGATGGGGATATGGCTAGGCAAATTAATTTTCTTCGTTGGATGAAGGAAAGGCTCGAAAAAGTTGGGCATGTTATCTTTTTAGACTTAGCAAATGGGATTGACTTTACGGGAATTGCAAATGGTGGTAGCGCTATCATCCAAAACAGAGCAGTTTCAATCTACGATTTTAAAGCTGGAAACATCACAATTGTCAAAGACGTTGTGCAACTCGACCTAACTGTGTACTCTATCATTCAAATTCATGACACAAAAAAAACTTCCCCTCATGAGCCAATTTGGAAACAAGAATTTTTAGTTGACACTTCTGACAAAGATAACCTGGAAATTGGTTATAAAGACTTAATTGAAAATTTAATCGAAGATCTAGCAAATAGTAACCTCAAATATAGAAAGTCGCCTGTTTTCTATCTCTACATCGATACCGAACATGAGCCAGAATTGAAAAAAGCGTTTGGGAGATATGTATCACCACCGCTGACTACTATTCAAGAAAGTGTGGTGCATCTTCAAGATAAATGATTATTTTTTGCTATTAAGGAAAGAAGTTTATATAACTCAAAGTTTGAAATTTTCATTGACAATATTCAGTCTGTTTATAAAGATTTAGCCTTTTCACATTTTGTGGCCTTGCAGCTTTAAGTTCTTATATCTACTCTCATGAAGAGAATAAAACGTACATCGAGCTAGAGCAAGTTTTGTTTGACTCGACGGGAATTTATGTTGAAAGCTTAAATGGCTTGGTGCCTGTTTCATCTATAAATCACTATACTAACGGCTTCTGGTATGAACCACGCGACGAATGGACTTGCCCAAATTGTGGGGCGGATAATGGTGGTGGAGAATATGGAGGGCAAATATGCAGCAATTGCAAATGGCCTATAAAAGACAGAACGGATTTAAAAAAGCGTTGATAGCTTTTTTATTTTTTTTAGTTTTGCTTGCTCCTGCGTATAGTGGAATGAAGGATAATTCCAATATTTCTGAAAAATTATTAAATATCCCACACGAGGATAGGCAAGAGTTAACCGATTTTTTCAGAGGTATGTTAAGCCAAGGAGATTTTGCCGCTGTATTATTTGACCTTAAGCCTGCTTCCTTGCACGATTGGCCCTGGTGGTGTGTACAATATCCTGAAAAGAATCATCCAATCAGAAATCACTTGCTACTAACATACAAAGGGTGGACTATCTGGAGTAAGTATGCTTCACTTTTCGATCTCAAATACCTCTTCGTTGATCAAGGGTATCATGATGAAATGTTCACGGTATGGTTTGTGAAAAAAAACTATATAAATTCAATCAAGGCTTACCTCCAAGAAAATCCAACTGGTATTGAAAAGCATCGTAAATTAGGAACCTTGCTTGGTTTTGATGAAAAAGATGTTGAAGGCTTCTGTGAAGAGAGAGAATTGGAACTGGTTATGAAGTATTTACCTTTTGACTCACAAAAACTTGTTGGTTCTTCAGAACCTAGAGAAAAAATTGCTGATCTTTTAAAAAAGTACTCGAATACCTTGCCTGAGCATTTAACGAGGTTCGAACAAGGATTCTTTTTTCAGGACTTTTGTTCTCCAGTCGAACGTTTCTTTCCTTCAGGAATTTATGGATATCGCTCATTTAGTCGCGAAACAAAAGATCAAACTGAGTGGAAACAAAAAGTTGCCGATCTATACAATAGTGAAAACTTTTTAGAAGAAATCTTAACTTTAATGACTGAATCATGAGTCTAAAAAATCTGGCTTATTTTTTTTGTGGGGTAATAGTTACAGGCATTACGTTCATAGCGTGGAACTACATTGATCGTTCTCATGTATCAATATCTGAAGAAGCTTTAGGAGGGATGTTCTATGAAGAACTGGCTAAATATCCAGCAGAATGTGATGTAGATAAAATCACATTAGTCATGAGAGATATTTCTTATGGTAAAAGAAAAAAAATGTCACGGCAAGATAGAGAAGAGATTCTTTTTGAACTTGCTTCAAGAGAATCAGAAGAAATTGCTAGACAAAATTTATTACTCGCTGAAGCTTATTTAAAATCGATTAGTAATCGACCTGAGATCATGTCAGTTATAGACGAAAAGGTTTACATCGAAATACTACAGCAAGGATCAGGCGAAAAAGTCTCTCAAGAAGATTGTGTATCTATAAAATTTGTACAATATGACATTGACGGAAAGGTGATTAGAGATACGCAAGAACAAGCTATAATGATTCCACTTTCAAGAATGATTAAGGGGTTTAAGGTTGGTTTAGAGGGGACAAAGGTTGGTGAACGCAGAAAAATATATATTCATCCTGATTGTGGATTTAGCAAAATTGGGAGAAGCGATTATCCTAATCAGCTTTTAATTTATGAAGTACAGGTTGTCTCTATTCATTCACATTCTTCTGATTAGAAACGAAATGGGTTTCAACAATCTTGTTAAAACTTGATTCACGACTTAAAGAAGTTGGAAGAGCGACTTGGGTTATTCAAGTCTAAGTAAAAAAGATTATATCGGCGTCTAGCTCGATAGTACCACTCTCTCAGGTTACTTAAAAATGGGCGATGGTTTGTTCTTTAAATTTTGAAAAAATCCCTATCTGGTGTATTTTTGTAGCATAAATTTCTATAATGTAACGATGATTTTGTAAGAAATTTAGAAAGTTATTTTTGAGGACTTGTGGGCACAAATCTAAAAAATTTACCTCGAATTTGTAACGCTTCGAACATGTATGAAGATGGATTGCATCATCTATCAATGTTTGAAGGCGGTTATATTAATTTTGGTTATTGGGATCACGTCAAGTCCGATAATGGTATTTTAACTAAATCTCAGAGAATTGAAAGTGAGAAAAATCTTTATAGATTTGTTGGCAAAAGAATGCGTCTTGGGAATCGTGATAAAGTTTTGGAGTTAGGCTGCGGGTTGGGCCTTGGGACCGTATTCCTTTATGAAAACTATTACATTGATGAAATAATAGGCGTGGATTTTTCGGAAAACCAGATTGCTAGAGCTATGGAACTGCATTCAGACTTGTTAGCTCATTCAAAAAAAGTTGTTTTTCAAAAAGGTGATGCGCAAAGCCTGGAGTTTGAAGACGAAAGCTTCTCGAAAGTGATTTCAATTGAAGCTGCTCAACATTTTGAGTCATTTGAATTGTTTGCCAATGAATCTTATCGTGTGTTGAAGAAAGATGGTCTTTTAGGGATTGCAACCTTCTTTGGGAAAGGTGCAGAAGGTTTTTCAGAAGCCTGTAGCCTTATTCCGACGATAGAAAATGGCACTGATAAGTTGTATATGGTATCTGATATAGAAAAAATTTTGTATAATGCAGGATTTAAAGATGTTGAGATAATAAGCATCGGTAAGAATGTATGGGACTATCTTGATAGATGGATCAGTCAAGGAAGTTTGAAAGATTCCTGGGATAGAAATTGGCTTTTAGGTTATAAAAAGCAAATATTCGATTATTATGTTTTGTTAGCTAAAAAACCAATTTGAGTTTTATAGATCATCAAATAAAAATAGACTTAATGAAGCACGCACTTATAATTTTTTATTTTATTTTATTTCCACTGATGAGTTTTTGTGGTACTAATGAACCTTTAAAAAAATGCAATGAGACGTTTACGCAGTGGTTTACAGGACCATTGTTCACGCCTATGGCAATAACCCAACCAAAAAACCAACCTGCTTTAGAAGTTACAACCGGTTTTAAGAATCAATATGGCATTTATGGTGAAAATTGGAGCATAAAATATTCCTCAAATTTATGGTCTATTTTTAATTATTACGATGTGCAACTTGGTATTAGTTCTATATTGGGGATGGAAATTATTGCGTCTTGGACAGCAAACTTTCGAAAAAATGTCAGTTCATTTCATTTACAAGATACTACTGTTAGAATAGGTTTTCAGATTTGTAACGAAGTTCCAGACACATGGGTTCCTGATTTCAGAATTATTTTTCAGGAAGTGTTTCCAACTGGGAAGTATAATAATTTGAATCCTTTAAAGTGTGCAACTGATTTAACTGGACTTGGATCATATCAAACAGGAATTTATCTTGCATTTCAAAAGCTTTTCAAATTGTACAATAGACATAAATACCAAATGAGATTTAGTGCTGGTTATTTTGTGCCATCAAAAGTCAATGTAGAGGGATTTAACGCTTATGGAGGAGGCTACGGGACCCAAGGTAAGATATATCCTGGTAGCTATATATCGATTTATTGCTCTGGAGAGTACAATTTCAATGGTTGTTGGGCGGTGGCTTTTGATTCGAATTTTCAGTACAACTTTAAGGGGAGGTTTTCTGGAAAAAATGGGCACATGGCGAATGGTATAAAAGCTACTATTTCTTCACCTGAGGCTGTAACATTTACAATCGCACCAGAACTAGAACACACTTTTACAGAATCAACCGGGATGTTACTAGGAGCATGGTTTAGCGTTTTTGGCAAGAATTCTCCTTCCTTTTTGTCAATGTTTTTAGCTATAGTTCACGTATTTTAATAATTTGGAGTTGTACATGTCATGTTTGTCACCTTTTGTGGTTGATAAAGGAGGAGGAGCAAATTTCATTAAGATTCAAACCGCAATTGACTCAGCTAGAGATGCGGGGGGAGGTCTTGTATACATAAGGCCAGCTACCTACAAGGAGAATTTGCAACACTACGATGGAGTAGATTTATGCGGAATTGTTGGAATTGCTGATACACAATATTGTTCTATTGTTGGAACTCATTCACCTCCGCTAAAGGGAGCGATTTCTATTCGCAACGTGTGTTTAAGGAATGATAATTCAATTTTTTATTCTTTAGAAAGAGGTGAGAGTTCAATATTCTTGAATAGTTGTTTTTTAGGTGTCAATGATGGGTATGTATTTGATTTACCTAACTGGAAATTGCCAGGGAAACTAGTTGGTTTTGATATTGGAGATGCTGGGTCTAATAATAATGGTTTTGTTAACAACTTGGGAGGAGCATCCGTACTGTTAATTGCAGCGACAGTTGGAAAAGGGACTAAGCACATGATTTTATCCGGTGAGGTGAATTTTTTTACCGTTCAAACTTGTTGTCCTATTACACTTCAAAAATCCTCTAAAACAAATTTATTATCTGGATGCTGTGTTGAAAAAACAGTATTTCTTAAAGACGAATCTTCATTGAGCATGATAAATTCAAATTTTAGCAACTTAAACGGTCCGATTATCTATTACGATACAAGAGGTAATTCAATGATTTCAGAAGTTGCAGTTAATTCTCATGAAGAGCCGATAGTCGAAGGATCTGGTCAAGGAATACTTACTATTGGAAGTATTACATCTGCAAGTCGTTTAAAGATAGCGAAAACAATTAATGTAAAGTTTGGAGAATTTTCTACAGGTAATATATTTTTATCTCAACCAGGTAAAGGCTTATATCTTGCGGAAGGAAAAGATGCAAAAATGGGAACTAGTAAATTATCTTTTGGGACTTGCTATGTTGTAACTTCTGCAGTAACAGCGACCTCAAGAATATTCTTGACACCTCAAGCTATAGGAAATAACATTGGTACTGTCTCTATTTCTGAAAAACATGTTGGAAATGGTTTTAAGATTACTTCTTCAAATTACGAAGATGATTCAGAGATAGCATGGTTGATTGTTGATGGATGTTAATAAGATGGATTTTGTGCGATCAAGGAAATTTCTACTACCTTTGTGCTTATTGCTTTTTTGTTTTTTTTCTCCTGTTAAGCTGTGTTCTTTGCAGGAGATGCCTTTGTATCCAATCACTCCATTTGTAGTTGGAAATCAAAATGAAGCAAATTATCAAACTATTCAAAGTGCTTTACTGGCAGCACATAAAGCAGGGAGAGGAATTGTTGTTATCCAGCCCGGGATATACAATGAAGATTTAATCTTATATGATAAAACTCAAGTTGTAGGAGCTATCGGTTTAGGAGATTTTGGAGACTTTATTATTATTGGGACACATACTCCACCTGAAACTGGTTCTTTTTCTTTTAGAAATGTTTTTCTTAAAAGCGATAATAGTATTTTTAGCAGTAAGAAAGCAGGGACCGCTAACTTAATGCTGATCGATGTAGCTGTTGCTGTTCATGAGGGATACACTTTTAATTTGCCGAATTGGAAAGGAAGTCTGTCTGCCTTTGATATTGGAGAAATAGGATCGAAAAACGATGGGTGGGTCTATAATCTTGGAGGGGCTAATATTTTTATGACAAATCTTTCTATGGGATTTGGTTCAATTAACCCTATGGTTGTTAGCGGATCAACTTTTATTTTTGGTGCGGCAGTCAAATGTCCTGTTAAATTTTTAAAAGGCAGTAATGGTGTCATTGCAGGTGGAACAATTTGTGAAAAACAAGTAGTGTTTGAAGATGATGCATCTTTTTGTGTCTTAAACAGTACTTTTATGTCAAATAAAACCCCTCCAATAGTTTATAATTCTTCTGCACAATCTTCATTTTCTTCTGTGAATGTTGTAACTGAAGATGATTTCTCGCTACAAGGAAGCGGAAAAGGGCTATTGCTGCTTAATGGTGTGTCTATGAGCAGAGGGAAAAATATAGCAAAAAGCTTGAATATAGATGGTGGGTGTTTTTTTACAGGTGAGTTAGTTGCTGGAGTTCCAGGTAAAGGTCTATCTATAGCTGAGGGACAAAATAGTAAGATGGGGATTGCACAGCTAAATCATGGGAGTTGTAAAATTGTAAACTCTTCTGTGACTAATAATTCTCGTATATTTCTAACCCCTCAAGACACGAAAATCAATAAACAGGGCTTTCTGTGTATTCAAAACATTGATCCAGGGAATGGATTTAACATAGTTTCTTCTAATAAAGAAGATAACTCTCAAGTAGCGTGGTTAATTGTTGAGGGAAATTGATTTATTGTTACTTTCCGGAAATACGACCATCTCCATAATGACGGAACATCTTTCTTTTATCTTCTAGATAAACGTCAAACACCACAATCATACACCCTAAGGTGATAATCAGAGTTCCGATAATGGTTGTTGTCTTCACAGGTTCTCTAGTTAATATCCAATTGATGGTTTCGACAAACACTGGTAAAAAATAGCTTAGCGCTCCGATTATATAAGCTTCCGTATAATAAAAAGCCTCCCATATACAGAAAAGCATCATGCCGAAAAAAATTCCAGAAAAAGCCATGGTTACTATATCTTCTAGGCGAATTGGGTGCCATCCTTGGACTATTCCTAAAATAATGGCTATGATTAGAGATGATATAAATCCGAGTGCAGATTGATAAAGACCAATTCTTAACGGAGGATCTTGTTTTACGAGGTAGGTTGTTATAATGGTAATTATGGCTAGAGTAACCCCGGACATAGTTCCAAAAAAACCCCCTAAAATGTCAAAAATAGATTTAATATCAAAAGAGTAAACAAAAAATATACCGAAGACTCCAATGAAGATACCGAGCCAGGAAATCTTGCTAACCTTAATTCCAATGATTGCTAAAAAAACAACAATACACAGAGCATCGATGCTATAAAGCATTGAGTTATCGACTGTACTTGTCCATACCCTTGCAAGAGAATAAAACCATAAGCTGAGAATTGCAAAAATTGATCTCCAGATCAGAAGTTTCGGCTCTTTTGCTTTAAAGAAGTTTCTTCCTCTAATCATGCTAAATACGAAGAAGAAAATAAACATTGTTAGGTGAATGAGTGTGAACTCAAGGAATACATTAGATAAATTAGCTGAAACGTTGATTTTTGAGCTAGTGTTGCTTACTTGAAATAAAACAGTATAAAAGGCTGCTAACAGCCAACCTACAAGAGTTAAAATAATTCCCAAATGCCGTTTTTCTTGTGTAACAACTGGAACTTTATGATGTTCTTCAGCTAGAAGCGCAAGTGTTTTATAACGATTGAAAAATTTCATTCGATTCTTCTTCTTTGAAGAAAGACTTTTGAGCTTTACACCATTCGTTCCATGAAGGGTCAATTAAATGTTTGTTTGCTGTTTTCGCCCCTTCAATATTAGTTTGGAATTTGAACGGGAGCTCTTTAGCTTTCAGTTTTTCTACTATCACTTCACATACTTGATCAACAGGTTGTAAGTCAAGAGAGATGTTTTCTAAAGGGGGGTATGGGTTGTTATCATGAAAATAATGTCCGGTTTGAAGTTCTATTCCCGTATCTATTGGACCGGGCTGAACGACAGAAACAATAATATTCCATCGAGAGAGAGTTACAGCCCAATCAAAAGCTATGGACTCTAAAGCAGCTTTAGATGCTGAATAAAGACCGATGTATGCACCGCTGTCTATTGCTCTAATGCTGCTAACAAATAAGATTTTTCCGTATCTTTGTTTTCTAAAATATGGAAGGAATAATTGAGTCAACCTAAATGGGGCAAAGAAGTTAACCTCAAACATCCTTCTGGATTCCTCTAACGTCATACTATCCACCGGGCCTACAAAAGCAATTCCGGCATTATGGATGAGAATATCGATTTTGCCTGACGTTTTGATGATGTGATTTACCGCATTGATTAAGCTCACTTCAATAGTGAGGTCTAAAAAAACTGGGTAGGAACCATTTGGAGCTGCGGAAGTGTTCCGTACACCACAATAGACAGTATTCCCTTCTTCAATGAATTTTTTCGCTAGAGCTTTCCCTAGCCCTTTTGAGGCCCCTGTTATGAAAATGATCTGTTTTTTCATATTCATTATCCTTAATTAGTTCCGTTTCAAGTGCTTGTTGAAATTGATGGTCAAGTTCTAAAAAACCTTTTGTGTTTACATTTGTCAAATAAGCCTGGCAAATTGCTCCAAAAATAAGAGAACGGGTTAATTGGAAGTTGTCTGTGTCAATGGCTGAATAATCATCATCAAAATTTACTGGAAATCCACAATTAAGAAGGGTAATGCCTTGAATACATAAGTCTGTGTGACAATTTGAGGTCTGAGAAATTTTTTTTCGAAGAAATAACGAATCAAATTCTCTATCCGAAGATGATACACTTGCAAGTACCACGGGCTTCTTTAGATATTTAAAAGCTTGGTTTGAAAGAGAACACTCGCCTGTAGAGCCAATAATTAAGTCAAAATGACTTAATCTTGAATTTAATTGTTTACTGGGGAACATACTTCTTGATGGGTTTGCGTCGAAATATGAAATGTCGTATTTGTCTTTTAAAAACGAAAATATGATTTGACCTAGAGTTCCATAGCCCATTATTAAAATATTTTTTGGCCTTGGCGTTAAATGCTCTATTTTTTCATGTAATTTTCGAAGGGCAAGATTAATGATAATAGGACTTTCATATTTCATTTTTACCCATGAGCGAGCAGTATTAATTACTGGGAAGAAAAGGTTTAGTTTGGATAGCCTATTGAACCCTGCAGATGTTTGTTCAATACCTACAATATTTTCCAAAGTATGGGGAAGAATTTCGTTTGCAATGCGGATTAGAAACCCACCATCATCTAGAATTATAACTTTATCGAAATTCTTTAAATCGAGTTTTTTGATTATCGATGTAAAAAATTCATTAATGTGCTTATCAAATTCTTCATCATAGGCTGTATAGCTATTAAAATAAGCACTTTGAGGCGATACTTTTACTCCATCTTCATTTAATTGATTATAGACTATAGGGTCTATGGAGTAGCATTTTCCTATAACAAATAGATTTTGAGGTTTTAAGCCTTTTTGAAAAGCTTTTGTGAACATATTGTAAGTCGTTGTGTATAAATGCTGTACACATATAATCAGACAGTTCTGTAAATCTACTTTATCAAAAAAGTTAGACGACCATTCTAACAATGGAAGATTTCTTAAAAGAGGATTTTTTTCATTTAATTTTGGTTTCATGCTATACAATAAAATCTTAAAAATTTGACCAAAGATTATATCTAATTTGTTCAAAAAATCAACAGAAATCAGCTATTAGAGATTTTTTGTTTTGATTTATCATAAGAAATGTTAGAATTTCGTCTAAAATTTTCTTAGGAACTGCTTTATGTCTACGCATTTACTCATCGATTCTGAAAAACATCACCATAGTTCTAGCCTGAATACTGAAATACAAGTCTACGCATCAGAATCTGTTGTAAGCTGTCTGTCTAGATGCATAGAAACCGTCATTGTAGATGACATTCAACCAATTGAGACTTGTTGCCATCTTATTGCTAGAAGAGTAATACAAATAGTTGCTCCGCTTTTAGCAACAGCAGCAAAACTCTCATTTATTACCATTAGCGTTGATGCAGCAGGTTCAAATGCTGTTCTTGGCGGTCTTCTTGCATATGGAAATATCACAGCATTTTCGATTATTATTGGATGGTGTGCTTTGAATATGATTCGAGATTTGATAGCACCTAAGCATGCTGAAGAAATGGAAATCGAAAAATCCAAAATCCCAACCTGGGCAAATATTGCTATAGGTGTTAGTTCTTTTGTCTTGGGATTATTTGCTCAGTTTAGCCTGGCATATTTGGTCTACGTGTATAACAATAATAACATTTTGATGCCAATAGCTGTAATGGTTTCCGATCCCTGGTTTCCTATTTACTCAACTTGGTGTGGGTTGAGAGGACTTGCTCAGCAAAGAACTTATTCTGATCTTGAAAAAGAAATTTTAGATGTAAAGCAAGATCATATTTCTGGCCTTCGTCGAGGACAAGAGGAATTGAGTCTAATTTCTTCTACTGAAAGAAAAGATTTTTGCGAAAGATTAGGGAGAGTTAAGTCGGAGGCTGATGAGCGAATCGAAAAATATACTAATACAATGTTAGAGAGAAAGATAGAGGTTATTCCTAGACCAAGTCAAGTGTATCAGATAGCGGAAAAGGTAATTTTTGCTATCGGACTGGTTTTTCTTGTTAGCCAATACATTGTTATAGGACGTACAGGGTTTGCTGGCTGGCAACTTGTTTGGGACCAAAAAGTTTTTGATGGATTTATGACAGCAGTTGTTTTAGTCGCTTATCTATATATAACAGGGATTTCTATTCCTAATGCTGCAACTCGACTCTTTGGTCTAGTGATAGGGCTTGTTTGTTGTAATTATAGACCTTCACTTGCCCAAAAATCCGCTCCAATTATGGCAACGCTCCTTACACTAGTCACTTTATTTACAACAGGTCTTTCTTGGGGTCCAAACAAACAAATTTCGGAGGACTATTTTAACGGGTGGCTGCAAACGTTTATGTTAGCTACAGCTCCTGCTTCAGTTGTCTTATTGACAACTTCGATTGTGCTTATAGTAGCTGATATTGTTTTAGAGCACTATGTGGCTTGGTTTAAAGATGATGATGCAAGAGAATCTATGAGGCTCAAATGGAAATACGACGATTACATTCGGATCATAGACAAATGTTCTGTGTATGAGTATGCAAAATTTTTGAAAAGCACTCCTTTAGACTGTCTTGATAATATTTCGCCAAAAGCTAGAGGTTTAGTAGGTCGCTTAGATACTTATTTAGCACCGCAAGAGACCTCTCTTTTAATATAAACAATGATTTTCATGGAAATTATTGATTTAATATGTTTATTTTATTATCATATTGCTTTTTAAATTAAATCGATTTTTCATGCCTTATGAAAAAATTTTTTTTGATCGTTTTCTCTACTATTGTTTCTGGAGTTTTGATTGCATGTTCTCCAGCTCATTCTCCTATTTCTGTTACACAGGAAGTTTCTCAGTCAAACGAAAAAAATGTTTACCGCTTGAACATAGAGACTCAGTATTTGTTGTATATCATTGATGGAAAAAAAATCATTGAAGGTCGCTTGAACGTTCCTGATTTTGGTGATATGAAGAAAGGTGATTTGGTATATTTTACTGATGGAAATGGTGGGCAAGCAATTTGCTCGATAACAAGCGTTGGACGATACGATTCTTTTAATAAAATGCTTGTGTCTGAAGGTGTAATAAACATGCTTCCTCAAATAGACCCAAATACTAATTCTTCTGAAGAGATGCTGTTAAAAGGAACTAAAATCTACAGGAGCTTCCCTGGGTACAAGGAAGGGGTAAAGATTTATGGGGCGATTTCTTTTGGTCTTAAATTTTTGACAGATGAATCGGTTGCTAATATTGAGATTGTCAATGTGAATGATGCATAATTGAACTTAGCTAAAGTTCAAGCCTTTTCCATGTTTAGCTGACATTAATTCACAATGATCTCAGTAGAATTAGATAGTTTTAGCTAAGCTGTAGCTCGCTTTGCCTGCTGAGATATCATTGATAAAATTCATTTCTGATAATAATTCGTATACGTTTTCTTTAGGCGATAGACTTTCAGGGTACCAATTTTTAAGTGCTTTAGATTTAACAATTCTAATTTCAGGGAATAGTCGAACTACTTTCTGAGAGAGATGAATATTATCTGGCCCGCAAACTATATTGATCTTATAGAGTCCTTTCTTTTTCAACTTTTCGAAAACTGTTGTCCAATACGATTTGTGAGTTTTAAGAGGGCTATACCCTAAAATATGCCTCTTACCATGCTCTGTGATTCCGACCAATAAATAACCTATTCTCTTTTTTAAGACTTGTTGCTCGAAAAAAGGATTAATAAAAACGATAATGTATTCTGATGAAATGTCGGGAGATTGCCATTTGAGAGTACTATTTATGAAAGCATCAATAGTATTATGGATTATTGTTGAATCAATTTTAGGTCCAAAGTTCATTTCTAACTTGTTTGAAATCAGTCCTATCGAATTTCTAGATAAGTAAGAACTTAGTATTAGCTCCTGGATTGGAGAGAAATCAAATCTTTCGGGGATGGTTTTTTCTAAGTTGGTAATAGAGACTCTATGTGTTGCTAACAGCTCAAAAGTAATTGTGCTAAGCAGTTTTTGAGGGTTAGGGTTAAAGAGATAATATTCGTCCAATTGTTGAATGTAAGCATCTGCTCTTACTTCTGCTATTCTGAAGCCGTGGTTTAGAAAAAAAGCCAAGCTCTCAGGCTTTGCTGAAGAAACTGTGACAAAAATAGAGAGAGCTTCTAGTTCAACAGCTTTTTGAGCAATACGTCTTAAAAGTCTGGACGCTATTCTCTTTCCTGAGTTTTTTGGGGAGTTGATTACAAAAAGTGTTTTGAGTTCGAATGAGTTATTAAATCCTAAATCTAAGAATTCGTTGGTTAACTCATTTTTATAAACAATAACTCCGAGTTCTTCATGAAATTCTGGGGATATTAGTATTTCACTTGTACGGTCTTTAGCTTTAGCTATTTTTTCTAGTGCTTGGGTTTGGTCTCCATAAAGAGGGGCGATGTCCTGAGTAAAATATTCTTCAATGTGGCTGAATAGCTTACTTTTACCGTTAACCTGAATAAAATAAGGCAGTTGTTTCGAAGCGGAGATTTTTTCACATGTGCTCATGTTTCATACTCCGTATATTTTCCACTTTTACCCTTTACTAACGTTGGTGGGTACTTAGCTTCGGTTTTTTTAATTTTGTCCCAAAAAGCTGCGTTTAGATCTATATTTAAGAGGGTCGATAAGCGTATAAGATAGTGGATAATGTCTCCTATTTCGTCGGTAATTTGATTACGCTTTTTTGGGTCATTAATGATTTCAAAAGATTCGGACTCAGTAAGCCACTGAAATATTTCCATTAATTCTGTTGATTCGATTGAGAGCCCCATTACGATATTTTTTGGGGTGTGGTATTTGTCCCACTCTCGTTCTTCTACAAATTTTTTAGAGTATTCCTGCATCTTTTTAATATTTAGCGAACTAGCTACTGTCTCTACCATGACTTAACTCCAACTCATTCCTTGAAAGAATTTATGCAAAGCATTATCTGATAGCAATCTAAATTAAGTCAACTTTCTATGCATAATTATGCTTCTTTTGATTATATATTAATAAAAATGACGATTTTCAGTAATAATTATTTTTATTTAGATAATGTAATTTTTTTGAGAAAGAAAGATTTCAAGAAAATAAAAGACGAGAACTCAATGATAAAAATGTAATCTTAGAAGATATCTAAAACATTTTCAACGAGTTCAGAAAATTTGTTCCACAGTTCATGGTCAACTCTTCTTTGGCGAATCTGCGAGATTAATTGATTTTGGACGCTTCTAAAGTACCTTTCAAATTTACTCTCTAGCCTACTTTCTGTTAGAGGCTTATTGAATGGAGCAAAGTGCTCATCTCCACTTGGAGAGATTGACCTGTGTATAGGTTGGGAGTTTTGGAAACTTTCTAAGGGTTGTTTAGTTGACTGGGTTGATTCTTGTATTGCTTCTAGGAGTTGGTCGAATTGTGAAATTTTCTGAGGCTCGATGTTTTCTACTTCGCTTTGCTGTTTGGTGTTTAAGTCGTTAGCTTTTCTTTTCCGTTCTTGAATTCTTGGCTTTTTTGGTTTTAACACATATTGTTCGATAAGTTCTCTTAATTGTTCTGGGTTTTCATTATGGATATTATTTGAGAGGATTCCATTGTTTTCCAACTCAAGCTATGGTGACAAACCTCCTATGGAACCCAAAACGAAAAAGGGAGTCGGTTCATGGAGAGAGCTGTTTCTGTCTGGATGACTTTAAAGAAGCAAGGGAAAGAGGAGTTCCCCTTTTTCTTCCAAGCATATCAATCAACATCCCATCCACAGGTTACAACGCCCACGATCCGAGTATGTGGGTAACCAACTGAACGGAAACGCTTTTTGTTGTCATAGATCTATTGTACGAACGTTAAACCAAATCGAGATCAGGATCTATATCAGAAAGGCTGATATCTTCTTGTTCTAGATCGAAGAACGGGGCTTGTTTTTTCATCGTAGAGATTATTTCGTAATATGCCATCAGATATCCTGTATTGTAATCAGCATCGCCTTCTTTTGGATTATCAGCTTCTGCCTTTGCTTTTTTAGCGTTATCTTTAAAAAGATCGCTCACGTATTTCAAGTACAATTCAAAATTTTTATTTTTCATAATTTAACTTTCAATCATCTGCTCTAAAATGGTTTGAAGGATGTCTTTTTCTTCTGTGAAACATTGAATTTCAGCTGGCCATCTTTTATTGATGAGCGCATTTTGCCTTCTTGGGTCCATTGCATCCCATCCTGGACAGTATTTTGATGGATTCGCAATTTTGTCTTTATGAAGCTCAATTAATTTTTCATAGCTTTTGATGGATTTTTGGATTTCTTTAACCGACTTTCCTTCATTCAGCTCTATTAATCTAGCATGCTTTCCCCCATTTTTTGCAGTTATATAGGCTTCACTTGATGATTTTGCAAGCCAACTTTCGCAAGTGCTGTCGATAGCTTGCTCTAGTTTCCCAGCTTTTTGTAATTGCCCCATTTCTTTGGCAGTAAAACCTAGTTCTTCTCCAAGAAACGCAGTTTGTTTGCCAGTGCTAATAATCTCACCAATCTTAGTGGTGTTGCCAACTCCAACAGCTGTTTCTAGAACAAGAGTTCCTTCGGCGCGTTGAAGGTTTTTTAAAACAGCAGCGAGTTCTCGAGCGCTTTTTGCACTCTTACTTGCAATTTTAGCCATCGCTCCTGGAGCTAAAATGTCCACTCCATGCTTTCCAAAAGCATATCCTGCTAATTCTCCTTTCCTATCTGACGGTAAGGTCTCCCATTGTGTCACTAGTTGATAAATTTCTGGTGAGAGTACTTCTCCAATAACTCCCCATTCATCTTCACGAGCAAGCTTGGCAAGAGTAGAAAGAGCTTCATATATCTGCGTTGAGGTATGGACAGGATGAGAAATGAAGTCTCCAAGAAACAAAATGATCCCTTTCCCAGATTCATAGACCCCTTTTGGCAAACCTTTTGCAAAAGCAAGTGTAAATTCAGGGGTTGAAAATGGGATTTCATTCGGAGATTGCTCAGTTTGAGTTGTGTAATGGTGAAAATCTTCAAAGGAACGCTCATACTGCCTCATATCGAAGTATGAGACACTTCTTTGTAGGTAAGGAGTCGGGTTTGTTGGATTCATTTCAATGGCTTTGGTAAAGTCATTCACAGCCTGGCCGTAATACCCATAAGAACGCGCTGCTTCTCCTCTCATTTGATAAGAAAGGGCATTGAAATCTTTCTCTTGAGCTGGGTTAGAAAACATAGGACCATAATCGGTAGAAAATCTTCGATCAATCTCTTGATGGCCAAAATCTATGGGATTTTGATTTGCTCCGGGAGGTAATCTGAAATTTGCTTGCGAGCTCAGGCTTTGAATTTCTTCAGCAAATTGTGGGTAATTAGAAAACTGGTTATTGAATTGATTAAAGCTTTCATGGGCGAAAAGAGGACCGATGACTCGACCTGTTTCTTCTAAAGAAAGTCCTTGTCCATTAGGATGAGGAGGTTCAAAAAATTGCTCTTGAGCGAGATTTGCTTTGAAAGAGGAGATTTGCTCTTCCATGGCTGATGTGAAAATTGGGATATCATTGGAAGCTGTTTGGGTTTCTGACCTATTTGAAGTAGAAGGCAATTTTTCGTTAGGTCCTGATTTAGTTGACCCAGATGAGCTAGAGTTAGGACTTGAATCAGAAATAGCTGC